>NZ_JBFADM010000004.1:94058-255184 GCF_040641355.1 Streptomyces sp. NPDC020996 | reverse complement strand
GGAGCGCCTGGGTGGCGGCGTCCAGTTCCACCGCGGCGAATCAGCTCTCCCCGTGCCGCCCCGGGCCGATGGCCGCGAGCGCCGGAGGTATCAGCAGACGGTGCGGGCCGGCTCCCGCGTGCGAGCCTCAGAGCCCGTGGCAGCGGATGCCTGCGTCTGGGAGGTGAGTGCGGCGCCCTCGACGTCGACTCGGGGCAGTGCCTTGTCGAGCCACCGGGGCAGCCACCATGCCTTGTCCCCCAGCAAGGCGAGTACAGCGGGCACCAGGGCCATGCGGACGACGAAGGCGTCGAAGAGGACCGCGACAGCGAGACCGAACCCGATCGTCTTGATCATGGACTCCCCGGACCCGATGAAGCCGGAGAACACCGCCATCATGATCACGGCCGCGGCGACGACCACGCGGGCGCTGTGCCGGAAACCGCTCACCACGGCCTGGCCGGGGCGCTCACCGTGGACGTACGCCTCGCGCATGCGGGAGACGAGGAAGACCTCGTAGTCCATGGCCAGGCCGAACACGATGCCCACCAGGAAGATCGGCATGAGGCTCATGATCGGGCCGGTCTGCTCCACGCCCAGCAGTTCGGCGCCCCAGCCCCATTGAAAGACCGCAACGACCGTCCCGAGCGAGGCGAGTACCGACAGCAGGAACCCGAGAGCCGCCTTGATGGGCACGAGAATCGAGCGGAAGACGATCAGGAGCAGCAGCAGGGACAGCAGCACGATGACGGCCAGGTAGGGCACCAGGGCGTCCTGAAGGGCCTGCGCGACATCGATGTTCATCGCCGTGCTGCCGGTGACCTCGAACGTCGCGCCGGTGTCCGCCTCCAGCTTGGGACGTTCCGCCCGGATGGTCTGAACGATGTCCTTTGTGGCTTCCTCGTTCGGGCCGGTGGCCGGCACCGCGGAGAAGAGTGCGGCGTCCCCGGCCTCGTTGAACTGCGGGGGCGTGACGGACACGACGCCTTCGGTGCCCTTGATCTGTTCGGCCATCGTCGCCGCGGCCGCCTGCGGGTCCGCGGCTCCCTTGACGTCGGCGACGATGGTCAGCGGTCCGTTGAAACCCGCACCGAAGCCGTCGGCCAACGCGTCGTAGGCACGTCGCTCCGTCGTCGACGTGGGCTTCGCCTCAGCGCCGGGCATGCCCATCTCCAGCTGAGCGGCGGGCAGCGCCAGGGCTCCCAGACCGGCCACACCCAGCAGAAGGACCGCCACGGGCCGCCTCATCACAAAGCGCGCCCACCGGGTCCCGCCACTGCCGGCGGTCCCGGAGCGGCGCCCGGCGCCGCCGACCCGCTTGCCGGGCTTGCGGACCTTGCGGGACAGGACGGCGTTCGGCCACATCCCGAGCAGCGCAGGCACCAGGGTCAGCGCGACCAGGACACCGACGGCGACCGCTCCGGCGGCACACAGACCCATCTTGGTCAGCATCGGCACGCCGACCACAGACAGACCGGCGAGCGCGATGATCACGGTCAGACCGGCGAAGACCACGGCGGAACCGGCCGTGCCGACCGCGAGGCCCGCCGCTTCCCGCGGGTCGTGTCCGTTCGCGCGCTCCTCCCGGTAGCGGGAGACGACGAAAAGGGCATAGTCGATGCCAACCGCGAGCCCCAGCATCGAGGCGAGCGTGCCAGTGGTCATGGACAGCCCCAGGGCGCTGCCGAGAGCGATGATCGCGCACATGCTGACACCGACGCCGATGACGGCGGTGAGCAGCGGCAGCCCGGCCGCGGCCAGGGAGCCGAAGGTGATCAGCAGGACGACGGCGGCGAGGGCGATGCCGATCGCCTCAGCCGAACCCCCTGCGGCCGGCTGCGAGGCGAGAGCAGTGCCACCCACCTCCACCGTGAGCCCCGCTTCGCGGGCCTGGGCGACGGCCTTTTCAAGGCCGTCCTTGCTGGCTTCGGTCAGGTCGTCAGCCTTGACCTTGTAGTTGACCGTGGCGTACGCGGTCGAGGCGTCCTTGCTGACCGCGTGGGCCTTGAAAGGGTCGACGGCGCTGTCCACCTGCGCGCCATCGGCGACCGCGGACACCAGCTCGCCGATGGCGGCCTGGTTCTCCTCGGCCGTCACCTTCTCCCCGCCGGGGGCGATGAAGACGATGCGGGCGTTCGCGCCGTCGGCATCCGAGCCGGGGAATCGCTCACCGATGAGGTCGAACGCCTTCTGGGCCTCGATGCCGGGCATGAACGACGTGCCGTCGTCACTGGCGGCCGGGGCCTTGGCGGCGCCGAGACCGACACCGCCAAGGACCACCACCCACAACAAGGTCACGAGCCAGCGCCGCCGGAAGGCGGTCCGGCCCAGTCGGTACAGGAAGGTAGCCACGAGAAGGTCTCTCCAACATGAGTTCTCAGGTAGGTACCAAGGCTGTCCTTCCAGGTGCCGCCGGAGCATCCTGCCCGTGCCGTGACCTGCTCCTCGTGGCCGTGCAGCAGGCAAGGGGCCGTCCTCGTGCGAGACGAGGACGCCGTCCTCCTACCTGAGGATGACCGCGGGGCGAAGAAGATCGGCCACGGCATCTCTTCCGGGGCGGCAGCCGGGCCCGGCCGGCGGGCCCGCCAGCACTCGGCAAGGGCATCGGCGTTCAGTCCTCCGCTCCGTCGTCCTCTTCCTCGTCGTCCAGCCCGGGGGCGTCCGGGTCGCGCAGCGGTCGCAGGCCGCCGGCCGGGACGGACGGGGTGAAGCTGTAGCGGCCGAGCACGTTGAGGTTCTTGTGCTTCAGCGGCGACAGGCGTGAGACATCCTCGTCGCGGATCTCGTGGCCCTCGGCCCGCAGCCGGGCGACGGCGGCGTCGATGTACTTCGTGGTCAAGCCGGGGCGACACCCCGTTCATCGAGGTCGTCGCGCGCAAGTACCAGCAACTCCTGATGCCACGCCAGATCAGCTACCGGTGGGGCCTGCGCGAGCTGATGGCCGCCCGCGGCATGTTCACTGTCGCCGAGCTCATGCCGCACCTGACCGAACGCGGCATCACGCTGTCCTCCTCCCAAGTCCACCGCCTGGTTTCCGGCACCCCGGAACGCCTGTCCCTGCCCGTTCTGGCCACCCTCTGCGACATCCTCGACTGCACGCCCACCGACCTGATCACCACCTCCGCCCAGAACCTCCCGGCCCGCCGCGTGGTCGGCGAGGAAGCACCGATCAACCTGGCCGCCCGACGACCCACACGGGTCCGGCTGACGCCCGAAGGGTGAGCGGTGACGCCGGAGGAGTACGAGCGGTGGATGATCCGTGACTGCGCACGCTGCGGCCGTCGGGCCTCGAAGTCCGCCGAGCGGTCAGACGGTCCGATCTGCCGGACCTGCTACGAACGCGCGATGCGCGTCCGCGGCCGCTGCCCCTGTTGCGACACCGACCGGCTGCTGCCCGGACGGGACACCGATGGCACACCGATCTGCCGCGACTGCGCGGGCATCGTCCGCGACTTCTTCTGTGATCGCTGCGGCTTCGAGGGACTCCTACTCGGTGGGCGTCTCTGCGAACAGTGCACCCTCGCCGACACGCTTGCCCACCTCCTCGACGACGGCACTGGGCGTGTCGCCCCGGAGTTCCTGCCGTTGGTCAAGATCCTGTTGGAGATGGACCGGCCCAAGAGCCGACTGATCTGGCTGCGCAACCCCAACGTCGTCCGTCTCCTCCAGGGGCCGGCCACCGGCAGCATCCCGCTCACCCACGACGGGCTGCACCAGGAACCCCCCTGGCGAACCGTTACTCACCTGCGTGACCTGCTGATGGACAGTGGCGTCCTCCCGCGAGTCGACCGGCAGCTCCTCCTCTACCAGGGGTGGCTGACCGAACGGCTCGCCTCCATCGAGGAGCCCGAGCACCGTCAGCTTCTACAACACTTCGCCACCTGGCACCAGATGCGGCGCCTTAAGGATGAGGCCAGACCGCAAAGCCTGTGCCTGTAATGGCCGCCGTCCTCAGTCGATGGACGGCGGCCATTGCCGAGCCGCCCAGTCACTCAGGGTCCACCGACGTCACGCCTATGACAGTTGCATCGGCTGCCACGGCAGCGGAGTGCCTGCGAACCACGACCAGGGCGATCCACTGTGGCCAATCACGGGGAACAGCGGGGAGCACATCGGGAGGAGGCGCCAGTGCCGTACGCAGCCCGACGCAGGTCAGCGCGGCTGTCGGCAATCGCCGCCAAGAAACCACGAGCTTCCCGAGCTGAGATCGCGAGTTCGATTCTCGTCACCCGCTCCACGAAGAACCCCCAGGCCAGTGGCCCGGGGGTTCTTCATTGTCCAGACCGGTCGGCGATGCGCGCACCACAACCGCGCCATTGGCCCTCCGGTGGCCCTTCGTTGTGGTGCCCGCGGCCGCCGGTGTGGTGCTTCGTACCTTCGGCGCGTACGAGGTCGTCGAGCCCGGCGGCGACCTCCCGTTGCCGCTCCTCGGCGGAGTGATGGTAGATCAGCGCCGCCGTCTCGGAGGACTGGCCGGCGCGCACCATCATGTCGCGGAGGGTGGTTCGGCCTGACGTGATCAAAATTGCGAGGCCGAACCATGCCGAAGCCCTGGGCACCCACCCGACACGACAGCCGGATCATTGACCTGCCTGCCGACACCCCGACAGCCAGAACGGTCCGACAGGCGAACCGCCGGACCACTATGAAAGATCAATCTCCGAAGGTGACGATGTAGACCGGGCTGTTGGAGCTGCCCTCGTTGTGCACTACCGGACAGGACGTGTTCTGCTCGCTGTCCTTGGTCTTGACCTGGATTCCGCAGAAGGGTGAATCGTCCCAGTTGAGCTGGTTGATGTTGCTGAGCACGGGGATGTTGTCTCCCCCGTTACCGGTGTCAGCGCTGGCCCCGCCGATGCCGGCGAAGAGGATTCCGCACGTGGCTGCGGCCACGGCAGCAATCTTCTGGACGTTCCTCATATGTCCTCCTCCACTGCTCTGCCCCAGATCGGGCAGACACATGGAGAACGATGCGCAAAGAGGATCAGCGCGTAACGCCAGTCATGCTTTGATCACTCCTACGGCCGTACGAATTGGGCCCGTCTGCCTCTCGTCTCCGTGGTGTCCTGCAACTCCGCATCGTGATCCCATCGAAGGTGCGCATCAGTGATCCGAGATCACGTCTGTGAGCCGGCAGGCGCCTACGCGTGACACATGCCGTGGTTGACCATCTGAGTGTGGCGTGAGACCACCGGGCGCGCGCTCTTGGCCAGCGACTTCACCAGCGGGTTGGTACCCGAGGCGATCTCCTTGTCGATGAGCGCGAGGGTCTGCACGTGGGCGGGGTACTGGGCCTTGAGCCACGCGGCATCGTACGCGGACGTCCCGGCGAGGGACTTGAGGGCGGCAGTTTGCCTCAGCTGCGCACTCGTCTGCCCGGACGGCAGTGCCACGCCGAGTTCTGCCGCGGTCTTGACGACGTCGGCATCAAGGCCTCTGTGGTCGCGAATGAAGTCGGCGCCGACCCGCTTGACGCAGGCGGTGGTCGCGGCGCTCTGAGCTTGCTGACCGGTCGTGATCTCCCACAGGTTTCCCTGGTGTGCCGCGGTCAGGAGCTGCCTGTCCAGGGTGGAGACCGCCGACGACGCGAACGACGAGGACGCGAGGGCCGGCAGCGAGGTGACACCCGTGACGCACAGGGTGGTGGCGCATACGGCGGCGAAACGGGCACGGGATCGAGTCGTGTACACGAGTCCTCCGCAGGTCGCACGTGCAAGCCTCGACGAAAAAACCACCTTCGTTGCTCTAAGCGTGAGAAACCGTACCTATGCCATGGTTCACCCGGTTGAGTTCCTCGGCAACCGAGGACTCGGGCACACCTCTGTCAGCTTCGGTGCGTGGTCAAGCGTCGATCTTCGGCGGCCGACCCTACGACCTTCGACGCGCCCGCATCACCACATGGTTGAACGCAGGGGTGTCCGCACCCGAGGTCCCACAGCGAGCGCAGTCGGCGCAGAACCGGCGAATGGCCCGTGTGACGGCTGCAGCCGACAGGGCCGACCGCTGCTGCTCCCGGCGCACCTCGGAGAACTGCACCATCCGTCTCATCGTGCTCCGTGACGGCGGCTCTGGAGCTGCACGGCAGAGCGTGATCAACGCGTGTCAGAAACTCGGAGTGTGCGGCGAGGGCATGGAGCGGTTCGGCACGGTCGCTCTGGACGTCCTGCCGACTGCCGATCTCGCCAAGGTGCAGAGGCTCCTCAGCCATGGAGTGGCCGAGGAATGGTGGGGGATCAGCGGCACGGGCGGCGACGATCCGACGATGGGTGATCAGCAGGCCGTGGTCCTCCTGACCACCGTTCGTGGTCGTGTTCTGCTCAGGCGTATCTCCTTCGGCGTGGGCGGAAGCGAGCCGGCTGCCCGCTCCCTGGCTGTGGTGTCTCCGGCCGCCCCCACCGGGCGGTGGCGGTCCGGTTGGAGGCGCCTGTGCCTGACTTCGGCGCTCGTGCATCCGAAGTCAGGAGGTCACTGATCAAGGGGCAGTAATCAGGTGGAAGTGACATGCGCACGGGAGCCGCTGAGCACGCCGCATCCCGGTTCGGCAACTGACACCGGCCGCTGTGCACCCCCGTACGGAAGATCGCTGCCGATTACGCCGGGACACGGCCGGAGCGGCGGGCGTGAGCAACTGCCGATCTCGAACCAGACCACCTTTCCGTCCGGGGTCGGTCGGGAGCCCCACCTCTGGGCCAGGCTGTCGACCAACTGCAGTCCGCGCCCGCTCTCCTCGTCCGAGTTGGCCGGCGTCCGCTGCGGGAGGAGGCCGCCTTCCGCGTCCTCCGCCTCGAACCGCACACAGGTCCCGTCCCAGCTCACCGTGACCTGGCAGCCCTGCCCCGTGTGCAGCACGGCGTTCGCGATCACCTCGCCGGCCAGCAGTTCCAGCGTCTCGACCGTGTCCTCAACCAGCGGCAGGTCCCAGTCACGGACGACCGCGACGACCCTGCGACGAGCGGAAGACACGGAGCCGACGTCGGACGGGACACGGAAGGACGAGGACTTCGGGGCGGGCGTTCGGAGCGTCATGGAGGGCGGACCTTCCTGGCGGAGTGCGTCGGAGTTCCACACAACCGCCCACAACGGACAACGCCCAGAGCACAATGGACGCACCGATGCGGCATCCGTGCGTCATCACCACGTCTCACCTGGGAGTCGCCCAGCCGCACATCTCTGGCAGAGCAGGAGAAACGGGGGACAGCGTCATGGCACACCGCCGCAACGGCCTCGCAGCGCGCCGCCGGACCGTGGGCCTCACCCAAGAGGCTCTCGCCGAGCACATGCGGGTGGACCGCTCCACCGTCACCCGCTGGGAATCAGGCCGCACCGCTCCGCAGCCCTGGATGCGTCCGCGGCTGGCCCGCCTTCTGCGCGTCGATGCCGAGGGTCTCAATGACCTGCTGACCGTGCGGTCGCCAGATGACACGCAGGGACAGGATGCCCTCGATCACGCGATGCTTCACCCCGGCCGCATCGACCTGTCCGCCATCACCGCACTTCGCACGCGCTTCGACGACTGCGCCGCTCGCTACGACCGTTTTCCTTCGGCCGGTCTCATCGCAGAAGCAGCAGCACAACTCAACCGCATCGACCGGCTCGCCGCTGGCTCGGCCCGCGGGCGTGTGCAGAGGGAACTGCACGCTCTGCACGCCGACGCGTGCACTCTCATGGGGCAGTTGGTCTGGGACGCCTCCCAGCGCCGCGACCACACCACTGCCAAGACCTACTACGAGCAGAGCGCCGGTCTCGCCCGCCACCTACGTGACACCACTCTCGAAGCGCATGCCTTACTGCGCACCTGCTACGTCGCGCTGTACGGCGCACGCGACGCGCGGGCCGGGCTCGCGCTCGCGGAGCAAGCTGCCGAAACCGCCGAGCGCACGAGTCCCGCCCTGGCCGGGCTGGCGCTCCTGCACGTCGCCGAGGCACACGCCATGCTGCGGTCGGCCTCGGACTGCGAACGTGCTCTCGTCGGCGCGGAACGCCGACTGGCACGTGCGGACGGCAGCGACGCCGCAGCCGACCTGGTGTCGCCCACCCAGTTCGGCCGTCTCGCAGGTTCCTGCTACCTCGCCCTCGGAGACCACCAACGGGCCGAGACCCTGCTGGCCGAGGCGGCGGAACAGCTACGGGACAGGCGAAAGTCACGCGCGATCGTGCTGGGGAACCTTACGCTCGCCCGTATCCGTCAACGCGACGTCGAGGCGGGAGTGGCCAGCCTCACCGAAGCCATCGCCGAGTTGGAGACCACACGCGGGGGCGGAGGCATGAACATCGTCTTCGGAGCCGCCCGCGAACTACGCCCCTGGCGACAGGAACCCCTCGTCGCAGAGGTCCACGACAGACTGTTCGGCTTGATGACGGCAGCTTAGGAGAGAAGAGGAGACACGGTGGCAGCCAACTCCCTGGACCGCGCCAAGCAGGCGGTACGCACGCAGGTCTGGGACGCCCTGACCGCCGCGGACGCCGTCCACGACCGCTCCGTTCACGGTCGCATCCCCCATTTCAAGGGTGCCGAGCAAGCTGCGGCCCGACTCGCGGCACTTCCGGCCTGGCAGCGCGCGAGCGTGGTCAAGGCCGTACCGGACAAGGCGCAACTCCCCGTCCGGGCAAGAGCTCTGGAGGAGGGCAAAACCGTCTACATGGCGGTCCCGAAACTGGCCACTCTCAAGCCCTTCTACCTCCTCGACCCGGCTGCCCTCACCGTCCCACCCTCCGAGGCCGCAGCCAGCCGCACCGCTGCCGCCATCGCTCCCATGGTCGAGGTCGACGCCCTCCGGCCGTTGGACCTGATCATTCTCGGCAGCGTCGCCGTCAACCGTGACGGCGCCCGCATCGGAAAGGGCGCCGGCTACTCCGACATCGAGTTCGCCCTGCTCACCGAAGCCGGCCTGGTGACGCCGGACACCATCGTCGCCACCACCGTCCACCCACTCCAGGTGACAGAGACCCCGATCCCCACCACCGAGCACGACGTCGACGTCGACCTGATCGTGACCCCCGACGAGACCATCACCTGCCCGAACCCCCACCGGCCCTCAGGAGTCGACTGGTCGGCCCTGACGACGGAAAAAATCGCCACGATCCCAGCCCTCATGGCCCGACAGGATTCCTGAGCACCAAACCCTCAGCCCTCACGGCCCTGGTGTCCTAGCTCAGACACCAGCCGCAAAGTAGGTCGTGAGTAGCGGAGCGAGTCCCGTTTCCCTGTCCGGGGCACCGTCGTTGGCCGCTACGAGATCCGTGATGGCCGTCTGTTCGTCGTACTCCCGCAGCATTCGCATGACAGTCGCCGGGGAGGGGTGCTGTCCCTTCCGGGCGCCCTTGGTGATGACGAGCCGGGTAGCAATCTCGCGAAGGCTCAGCTCCTGGCCTCGCAGGTGCAGCGCCATGCCCAGCATGTCGTCGTCGGTAACGCTCGCGCCGCCGATCGACTTGCCGCGCTTCCTCGCCGACTCGTGGCCCTCCAGCGTGCGGTCACGGATGTACTCGCGCTCCATGCCCGACAGCGCGGCGAGCACGGTGAAGACGACGCCGCCCGGGTCGTGCGAGCCCTGCAGCTCCCCGGTGAGGAACTCCAGGCCGACGTCAGTGGCACGCAGTTCCTCGGCGAGCGTGGCGAGGTCGATGCCGCGGCCGAGCCGCTTGTGCTCGTGCACGACCAGGGTGGCCCGGACACCGGACGCGCGGATCTCGCGGGCGAGCGTGACGGCTTTCTCCAGCTCCGGCCGCTTCGTGGCACGGGTCGAGATCTTCTCGGAGAACACCCGGGTGACCCCGGCAGCAGCCAAGGAGTCGAGCTGCGAGTCCAGGGACTGGCGCGCGGTGGAGGCGCGGGCGTAACCGATGCGGACATGACCGACCGGCTCGGCGTCGGCCCCGGCCGGGCGCGGCAGCCACCTATGAAACAGCGGGACGGCGGGCGGACCCCCGGTTCTTCGAGGGCAGGGAGTCCGTCTCCGCCTGATCAGCCACTGATCATCTCGGCCGCGCTGAGATGCCGAGCGCCCAGCAGAGGAAGCTCAGCTCGTCGACGTCCTGCTCGATCAGGGCCGACAGGGTGGTTCCTCCGCCATGGCCGGAGTCACGCAGCGGTACCAGCAGGTAGGGGCCGCCCTGCGGGGCGTCGGCTTGGAGGGCCGCGATCATCTTGAGCGGGTCGTGTGGCGGTACGGTGCGATCGTTGAGTGCTGACGCGATCGCCATCACCGGGTAGCGGCGGTCGGGCCGTATGTTGTGGTAGGGCGAGTAGGCGGCGAGGTAGGCGCACTCGTCGGGGTCGTCTGGCGAGCCGTATTCAACGGTGGTGCCACTGAGGTTGGGGAAGGTGGGAAAGCGCAGCATGTCGAGCAGGGGTGCGCGGCAGTAGACGGCGCCGAACGCATCGGGTGCTTGCAGTGCGGTGACGGCGACCATCAGGCCGCCGTTGCTGTTGCCGCGCGAGGCGATCCTGTCGGGGGTGGTCCACCCGGTGGCGACCAGATGGCGGGCCGCGGCGATGTAGTCGTCGAAGGCGTTCTGCCGGCGCATGCCGACGGCTGCCTGGTGCCAGGTGCGGCCGTATTCGCCGCCGCCGCGTATGTTGGCGTGGGCCAGCACTCCGCCGAGCTTGAGCCAGGCGGCGCTGACGGCTGAGAAGCGCGGTTCCACGGGGATGTTGAAGCCTCCGTAGCCGCTGAGCCGGACCGGTCGCCGTCCGTCGCGCGGCAGGTCGGTGCGGTAGACAAGGAACATCGACACGGGGGTGCCGTCGGCCGACTCGTACCAGACCTGCTGCGTGGTGTACGCGGCCGGGTCGAGGCCAGCGTCCGGTACGTGGTAGGCCTCCAGGCGGTCGTGTGCGTAGTGGTACTTGTAGACCGACGGCGGCTGCACGAACGAGGTGAAGGCCACCCACACGTCGTCGCCGTGCCAGGAGCCGGTGACCCCGCTGACGACGCCCTCCCCCTCGTTCCGGTTGACCGAGCCGAGGGACGGGAGCGCCAGGTCCCTCAAATGAGTGCCGTCCTCGGCGTGGACGGCCACCCTGTGCGAGGCGGCGTGCGAGTAGACGGCGTAGAGGCGGCCCCCGATCCCGGTGACGGTCTGCAGGATGTCCGGGCTTTCCGGGATGAGCGTGTGCCATGAGGTCGGGTCGGTGAGGGGAGCCCTGCACAGGCGTCCGCGCGGCGCGTCGAGGTCGGTCCACACGAGTACCGAGTCGTCGATCACCTGCACCTGGTTGACCGACCGCATTCCGGTAGCCACCGGGATCACTTCGTTGTCGGTCAGGCGCAGCAGGGTAACGTCGTTGGCGTGCACGAAGTCCCACACGGTGATGACGGCGTACCGGCCACACTCGCTGGTGCTCACGGTGCACCAGTGTTCCTTGTCGCGATCGTCCCCGAAGACCTTGCGGGCCGGGGTGTCCGAGCCGATCCGGTGGTCGTAGACGGCGTGCCAGTAGGCCTCCTCGTCAAACGGGACCTCGCCGGGCTCTGGGCATGCGGTGTAGAAGAACCCGGACGAATCGGGTCGCCAGGCGACCGAGCCGTGGTCGGTGCCTCGCAGTCGGTCGGGCAACAGCTGGCCGGTCTCGACGTCAAGGACATGGATCACCGCGTTGTGGGTGCTGCCGCTGGCCCGGCCGAATGCCACCAAGGTGCCGTCGGGGGACGGCTCGGCGAACACCAGGACGTCGCCGGCCGGCCAAGCGCCCGGGTCGAGCACAGTTTCTGAAGGGGCGCCGGTCGAACGGTGCATCACTAGGGCGGACTTCTCGTCATCGGCACCGGCCTGCCAAAGGAAAGTGCGCCCGCCCCGGCCCGCAGGGATCGGAGGGGACAGTCGCGCGTAGCGAGCGGAACGGGTGACGGCCGTGCGCAAACCATCGCGTCCAGGGACGCTGTCGAGCACCGTGCGGGTGACCGTCTCCTGGGCAGCGATCCAGGCGACCGTCTCGTCGTCGTCGAGCCGTTCCAGCCAGACATACGGGTCCCCGTAGCGTCGGCCGTGCAGCGTGTATCCGCTCTCAGGGACACGGCGCGTCGGGGGGACCTCCACAGGCAGCGTTGGCCTGACCATCAGGTGCCTTTCTTTTCGGGCCAGCACGGCCTCGGGGAGTTGGCCGGGACAAAAACGATCTACAAGCTAAGCAGACGCCCTGGCCACCGCGCATGAATAACCTTTGCTGGTTCTGCACCATCAGGGCCGATGTGCTCTCTCCCACATATTTGGACGGCCTCGTCACCGACCTTGACGAGCGCGGGATCAAGCACGTCTACCCTGACGGTGGACGCCTCATCCAGAGCTTCATCCACGCCGGACGCGTCGACGCGTTCATCATCAGCGTCGCCCCGGTCCTTGTCGACACCGGACATTGTCTCTTCGGCGAGCTGACCCAGGACGTCCCGCTGCGCCTGGACTCGGCCACCACCGTCGGCGGCTTCGCGCAGCTGCGTTACACCGTGGGGCAGTAGCGGCGCATCCAGGCGGGTCGGCGATGCAGTGCGAGAACAGGAGGGTGGTTGCGACAACCGCCGCAACCCGCCCGCTCGTCCTCGCGGTCGGCGTGAGCGAGTGCGCCCATTACGTGGCCTCCTTCACCGGAGGTCGGCGAGGTCCTGGAAGGCGGTCATCGCTTGTCCGCAGCGGATCGTTCGGCGGTATCGACCGTGGCGCGGGGTCGGGGCACGGTCGCGGCCGGCCCCAGGTCAAGGCGCTCACACCCGAGGACCGGCGCGGCCTGACCGCACTGTCCTGGTCCAACGTCAACCCATACGGCGAGGACCAGGACCCGAACTTCTTCGAGTCCGACGCACAGGCGGTGCCTTGACCCCACCAGGCGGTGTCGCGGGCGGCGAAGGTGGCGTTCACGAGCCTGGTGACGGCGGCCCGCAGGTTGTCGACGGTGATGAAGTGCCGACGCACGTGCCGCAGCGCGGCCTCGCTTTCACCGTGCTCGCCGGTCGCCACGATCGCCCGGATGCCCATGTTGGTGCCCAGAGCGAAGAGGGCCAGCAGCAGGCGGCGCTGGAGGACGTCACGCTCGATGCGCTCGTAGGCGGCCACCGAGGAGAACTCGTCGGTGAAGCCGGTGAGGAAGTCGGCGTTCTTCAGTACGGACGCAGCTTTAAGAATGGCAGCAGTTTCCTAGCACGGGCGCATGGCCGAGTATTCGATTTCTGTCGGCGTGCTGGCTTGCAGTCGCACCATTCTTGCAAGCAGGGACTGCCGCTCATACAACGTCAATCCTGGAAGATCCGAGGCGGTCCCACCCTCCGAGGCCGCAGCCAGCCGCACCGCTGGCGCCGTCGCCACCACCGTCGAGGTCGACGCCCTCCGGCCGTTGGATCTGATCATTCGACGACACCGGCAGTCTGGCGCAGGCCGGTGGGGGGCGCAGCGAGGCACGCGCGCGTCTGATCGGTCGGCAATCCCGCCGTCGTGGCCGACTGTCGTCGGCTGGGGCAGAGGCGAGCCCAATCCAACTCCGAGCAGACGTCTCCTGTCACCTACCCACCCGCGGCCGGTGCGGCAGGACTGTGCATCCTGATCACCATTACGAACCCCGAAGGCCCGTACGTGAAGGTGCACTTCCGGCTTGAAGTCGAAGATGACTGGCCTCCGGCGTCGGTGGAGAGTCTGTGGGCCGTCGACCAGGGCGACGGCACCGCGCGGCTCGACAACATCCCCTGGTTCGTCCGAGGGATCGCCTGCGGGGACATCGTGGCAACCGAGCCCGATGACGAAGGCGTGCGGTGGGCCGGCGAGGTGGTTCGACGTTCGGAGAACTGCACGATTCGCCTCATCTTGTTCCGTGACGGCGGCTCGGGAGCTGCACGGCAGAGTGTGATCAACGCGTTTCAGAGACTTGGCGTCGGCAGCGAGGGCATAGAGCGGTTCGGCATGGTGGCCTTGGATGTCCCGCCGACTGCCGATCTCGCCAAGGTGCAGAGGCTCCTCAGCCATGGAGTGGCCGAGGAATGGTGGGAGATGGAAGAGGGATGCATCACTGCGCAGTGGCAGGCTGCCGCCGCTGACTGAGGCCGTTCTCGGGGCCAGGCTCTGGAGGAGGGCAAAACCGTCTGCATGGCGGTCCTGACAGGCGTGCGCCCGGGCGCTGTGCGTGGCGTCCGGGCGCAGGGCGAACGGCGGTGCGCCGGCCGTATGGCGTGGCTCAGGACCGGTGCTGGTGGTCGCGGCAGTCGGAGAGCCGGAAGGAGGCGATCCGGGTGTGCCAGTCATCGGCGCTTTCGGATGCCTGGTACTGGTTGGTGTACCAGAAGGTGCAGTCGTCCGACGGGTCGATGGCCATGGAGGTGTAGTCGCCCCAGCGGTCGTCTTCGGTCTGGGAGGCCGAGCCGGTCCATACCGTGGTCTCGCGGAACGTCATCCGGCCCGGCCGGTCGCCGGCCAGACGCCCGGTGACGCGGATCGAGGGATGGTCCTGGGAGGACGACTGCGAGTAACCCAGCGCGATGTCACCCACCCGGTTCTGGGCGATGGAGCCCATCCACCGGTAGGTGGGGTCCGGAGCGTAGGTGCTCTGCTGCTCCACCACCGGCCGGCCGTTGCGCAGCCGCAACTCGTACCAGCGCACGCCCACGGCGCCGCGCGCGTCGACCGAGTGGTTGAACACCAGCGACTCGCGGCCGCCGATGTTGCGGTAGGCGAGCCGGTACATCGGCCAGAGGGAGAGCGAGTCCAGCTTCTGCGTGGTATCGGCCTGCGGGACGCACATTCGCCCGTTGACATTGGTGCGCTCACACGCGCGGGTGAAGGGAGCCACACTCAACCTCCTCGGGCCGGTCACGGAGGTGGCGGCCTGGTTCCTCCAGTCGATATGGAAGCGGAAGTAGTCCAGGGACCTGTCGTCGTCGCCCAGGGTGACCAGCGTGTTCGGCTCGCCGAACGGGGGCGGATTCGTGCCGTCGAGGTCGGAGGCGAGCGGGATGGGGTTCACCGGGAGGTAGTAGCACTGCTGGTCGGCGTCCTGACCACGCAGCATCCTGCTGCGGTCCCAGGCGCACGCCTCCTTCATGTCGAGACCGACAGGGTTGATGGTCACGTAGTAGGCGTCGGGCCACACCGCGACCTTCTCGTAGTCGGGGTCGTACTGGTACCCGAAGGCGTAGCGGTGGTAGGAGCCCGTCGCGTCGGACGTGGTGGAGACGGCCACGCACAGCCGCTTCTCCGGGTAGGAGAACTGGGTGAAGACCCAGCGGTGGGCGAGGGTGTCCCAGCGGACGACGGGGTCCACGTTGAACCCGGTCTCGCAGGGTCCCCCGAAGCCCTCCCACAGGGTGTTGGTCGGGGTCGGCCCCAGCAGCGTGCTCCCGCTCTTGGAGTAGATCGCGAGTTCGATGTTGGTGACCTGCATGATCTGGCTGGTGCCCACCGAGGTGTTCGGGTCCGGCGGATGGGTGCCGCCCTGGGAGATGCCCTCGAAGTTGCGGCGCAGCTGGACCGGGGACCGGCTGCCCTGGTGCCGCTGCACCACCGGATCCGGGGCGGCTCGCCCGGGGAGAGTGGAAGGCGGCAGCCTTCTGGGGCGAGGGGCGGTGGGTGGCGTGGGCGGAACCTGGCCGGGCGTCTGCGCCAGCGTGCGCAAGGGCGGCGAGGTGTCGTGGTGCAGCGCGGGTCCCGAGTCGGGTGACCGGACCGGCCGCTCCCGCCCCGTGCGCTCGAGATCGGCGCCGGCGGCGGGCGTGGGGGACCATGCGGGGAAGACAGCCAGGGCCACGCCCAGCGCTGCGAGTGCCGAGAACGAGCGCAGGCCACGGAAGACTTGCACAAAGCCTCCAAAGCGGTCGGCGAACCTCGGATCGGTTCGCCCGGTGACGGCACCGGCCGACGCCGCGCCTGCCTACGACGGCTGCCCGAGGACACTCACGCCCGGGGCGCATCGCCATGTGCCGTCCGTACCGGAAGAGCGGCTTCTCCGGTGCAAGGACCGCCAGTTACCCACGCCGCCCACCGCCGGCCACGGCACGTGATGCCGTGTCATGCGCGCATCCCTCGTACGGCGCATCGCCGGGAGGCCGCCGCGGCGCCGCCGCGCCCGCTGTGCGCGGGCCGCGGCCGGCCCCGGCGTGTGGCCGGAGGTGTGCTCATGAACGCCGTTCATGACGACAGGGGGCTCAGGGATCGGCCTCTCCACCGGCCCGAACGCACTGAATGGGGCCATTAGGTGTAAATCGGGAGGTTATTCGTGATGTTGTGCGGCGTGTCGGGCACCTTTCGCACAACATCTTTGCCGCGGCGCCGCACGAGGCCTTCTCGTGCCTGTTCGTGCGCGGCAGGCGTCCCCCAAAGGAGTGGCATGTTCACGCGTAAATTCTGCGTCCGGTCCGCCCAGGTGCTCTGCGCAGGCACCGCCGCAACGCTCATCCCCCTGGCCCTGGCTCCTGTCGCCTCGGCCGCGACACTGACCGTGGCGTGCAGCGAGGCCGCCCTGAAGTCCGCCATCAACACGGCCAACAGCACCCCCGGCAGCGACACCCTCAACCTGGCGCCCCGCTGCACGTACCGGCTGACCGCCGAACTGCCCGCCATCACCTCGCCGATCGTCATCAACGGCAATGGCGACACCATCAGCCGGGTGTCGGGGACGTTCCGCATACTCACGGTCAACGCCGGCTCCCTGACCCTCCGAGAGATCGTCCTCAGCAACGGTGACGCCACGGGCAGCTCGATCGCGAACGGAGCCGGCGGCGCCATCGTCGTCACCGGCAACGGCAGCCTGAACCTCGCCGCCAGTGTGATCAGGAACAACCACGCCGACTTCGGCGGTGGCGTCAGTGTGTTCAGTGGATCCCAGGCGCAGATCAGCGCCAGCGTCTTCACGGGCAACAGCGCGACCCAGAACGGCGGCGCCGTCGTCAGTGACAGCACGGCGTCCGTCACCGCCTCCCAGATCAGCGGCAACACGGCCGGCAACGTCGGCGGCGGCATCGCCAACATCGGGACACTGACGGTCAGCGGCACCAGCATCATGAACAACACGGCGCCGAACGGCGGCGGGGGCCTGGCCAACGGTGTACCCGCTGCCGCCGGTGGCACCGCCACGGTGACCGCCAGCGCCATCGTCAACAACTCGGCAAGCGGTACGAACCCGGGCGGCATCTACAACAACGGCGGCACCGTGACCCTGCGTGCCAGCCTGGTGGCCGCCAACAAGCCGAACAACTGCCTCAACAGCCCGACACCGGTCCCCGGCTGCGTCGGCTGATCTCCGCGCCCTTTCGTTCCGGACGGGAGGGCAGCGCCCTGTGCCGGCACCACGCTGCTCCTCCGCAGACCCCATGCCGCGCCAGAAGCCGAAGGCCCTGGCGCGGCATGGGGTTCATGTGACCCACCGCCGGGGCCGCCGGTGTCCCTGCGGCGTCGGCTGGGACGATGCCTGAGTGCACTACTTCTCGTATGCCGGCCTCGGTGACGGTCATGACCGGCGGCCCTTCCCGGAGCCCAGGCGGGCCGAGCCCGGCGACTGGCCGAAGCTGGAGGCCGCGCTCGCTGTGGTCAACCGGGACCTGGCGGCGACCTTGCCGGGCCGGGACGCGCTGGTGCTGATGGTCGTGCCGTCCCGGCGGCCTTCGTCACCGGGCGGGATCGACGACGAGGATCAGGTCTACGTGGCGATGCCGGACGGCAGTTGGCAGGGTAATCCGGTGAACGCGTGTGACCTGGAGGAGGGCGACCCGCCGGAGCCGGACGACGCGGCGACGGTCCTGACGGTGGTCGCGAAGGCGGCGCAGGAGACCGTCATGGAACTGCTGTGGCAGGTCTGGCCGGTCTGCCGGGAACACAGGATCGGCATGCATCCGCGTCCCGCCGGTACCGCTGAGGACCGGTACCAGGGCGAAATGGACGCGGCGAACCCGCCGGTGTGGTGGTGCCGGGGCGGCCGGGACGGTGGCTGCCACGACGTCGCCCCGGTGGGCGAGTTGGCCGCCACCCTGCCGGGAAAGCAGCGCCGCGCACTGCGGCACAGCGAGCGTCGACGGGACGGCCGCCGACAGCCGCCATGCGCTCTCCCACAGGGGCGGGCCACGGGGCACGGGGACGGGGCCAAGAATGCCGAGCAGAGGGGGAGTTGGGCGTGGCTGTGCGGTGTCTCAGGGATGAGCTGGGGTTGTTCTACGGCATGCACGACATTTTCGCGTGCGCGCGGGACGGCGAGCGGTGGACCGACCGTTGGTACGTCTTCGACCGTTCCGTTCAGGTCGGGGACACGGTGTTCGTCGCCGACGTGGACGAGGGGGTGCTGGCCCGCAGGCGGGTTGTGGCCGCCGAGCCTGGTGACCAGGTGCGTGGTGACGAGGGGTGCGCCGATCTCAGCGCCGCCTACTGCCGGGACCTCTTCGACGTGGGCGGCGACGCGCCGTTCGTGCGGTTCGACGTGGACTCGGCCACCGAGCCGTTCGACGCCGAGACGCTCAGCCTCGTGTGGCCGGCCGGCCGACCCGAGTGCGCCGGGCTGACGCTGGAGGGCGTGCGGTCCGGCGGGCCCGTCGAGCAGCGGTACGTGCCCGCGCTGACGCGCTACTGGGAAGAGCACGTCGACCGTCTGCTGGGGCAGGGGAACGCCGTTCGCCTCACGCTCTGACGGCGGTCACAGCGTGCGAGGGGGCCTCGGCCGTCAGGTGCCGGGGCCCCTGGTCGCGTCCTACGTGTCGTGCGGCGTCGTCAGCCGCACTGACACGCGCCGCCCGACTGGCAGCCGCAGCCGCAGCCCGAGCCGCAGCCGCACGCGCCGAAGAGCGGGAGGCTCCGGGCTTCGGCGGGCTGGTCCGTCTCGCGCTCCTGCGTGGGGTCGGGCGTGATGGGGGCTTCGGCCATGGGTCCTCCTCGAGGCGGGTGCCTTTGCCCATTGCATCCCCGTCCCCCTGGGCGCATCAACGGCGCACGGAGGCAACGGCGCACACCGCCCGGTCAGAGCAGCCGGCAACCGGCAACCGGGCGGGGGCGCCCATGACCTGCGCCCCCGAAGGGCTACGCCCCCTCGCCGCCCGTGACCGGCTGGACGTCCGACTGCAGTTCGTCCGCGTGCTCGCCGGTGACCAGGAACACCACCCGCTTGGCGACCGCCACCGCGTGGTCGGCGAACCGCTCGTAGTAGCGGCCGAGGAGGGTGACGTCCACCGCCGTCTCGATGCCGTGCTTCCAGCGGTCGTCGATCAGGTGCTGGAACAGCGTGCGGTGCAGCAGGTCCATCGCGTCGTCGTCCGCCTCCAGCTGCAGCGCCAGGTCGACGTCCTTGGTGATGATGCACTCCGCCGCCTTCGCCATCAGGCGCTGCGCGAGCTGGCCCATCTCCAGGATCGTGGCGTGCAGGTCGCGCGGCACCGCGCGCTCGGGGAAGCGCAGCCGGGCCAGCTTGGCCACGTGCTGGGCGAGGTCGCCCGAGCGCTCCAGGTCGGCGGACATCCGCAGGCTGGTGACGACGATCCGGAGATCCGTCGCCACCGGCTGCTGGCGGGCCAGCAGCGCTATGGCGCGGGCCTCCAGCTCGTGGTGGAGCTCGTCCACCTTCTTGTCGGCCTCGATGACGCTCTCGGCCAGCTTCAGATCGGCGTCGAGGATCGCGGTCGTGGCGCGCCCGATCGCCGACCCGACCAGCCGGGCCATCTCCACCAGACCGTCGCCGATCGAGTCCAGTTCCTCGTGGTACGCGTCCCGCATCTTCGCATTCCCTCTCGTACGTGTTCATCCGGGGGCTGCCCGGGGGCCGGGGCCGGCGCGAAACCGGCGCTTCGCACCCCACGCTCCCACGTTCCGGCCCGTACGCGTCCGTTTCCGTCACCCCAAATGAACCATCCCTGGCTCCAAGGTGAACTCTGGGCGACGAGTGTCCGAGGTCGCACCGCGACGGCTGTGGGCATGACTTACCCCATGCCTAACCTGGACGCATGGACGTGAACGCGGCGGTCGCCGCAGCGGCAGCGATCGCCGGTGTGCTCACCGGTGTGATCGCCATGCTGGCGTTCCGCTGGAGCGAGCGGGAGCTGAAACGCCCCACCCGCACCTCTCTGCACACCGACCCGGTGCTTCCGCCGGGCGTGGACACCGTCCTGTCCGTGCTCCGGTCGTCCGCCGTGGTCCTCGACGAGGCGGACGCCGTCGTCAAGGCCAGTTCGGCGGCGTACGCCCTGGGACTGGTCCGCGGCGGCCGGCTCTCCGTCGAGCCCATGCTGCAGATGGCCCGGGACACCCGGCGGGACGGTGAGATACGGCAGGTCGAGCTCGACCTGCCCAGACGCGGGACCGGGCGCGGGGAAGCCCTCGCCGTCTCCGCGCGGGTGGCCCCGCTCGGCTCCCGGCTGGTGCTGCTGCTCGTCGAGGACCTCACCGAGGCCCGCCGCATCGAGGCGGTCCGGCGTGACTTCGTGGCGAACGTCAGCCATGAGCTCAAGACGCCGGTCGGCGCGCTCTCCCTGCTGTCCGAGGCCGTGATGGACGCATCCGACGACCCCGAGGCGGTGGAGCGCTTCGCCGGCCGCATGCAGATCGAGGCGACCCGGCTGACCAACCTGGTGCAGGAGCTCATCGACCTGTCGCGAGTGCAGAACGACGACCCCCTCGAGGACGCCGAGCCGGTCCGGGTCGACGAACTGGTCGCCGAGGCCGTCGACCGCTGCCGGCACGCGGCCGGCGCCAAGCAGATCACGATGGCCTCCGGCGGCACGGCCGGCCTGCGCGTGTGGGGCCACCGCGGCCAGCTCGCCGCCGCCCTGGGCAACCTCGTCGAGAACGCCGTCAACTACTCGCCCGCCCGCACCCGCGTCGGCATCGCCGCCCGCCGGGTGACCGGACCCGGCGGCGACAGCATCGAGATCGCCGTCACCGACCAGGGCATCGGCATCTCCGACAAGGACAAGGAGCGCATCTTCGAGCGCTTCTACCGCGTCGACCCGGCCCGCTCCCGTGCCACCGGAGGCACCGGCCTGGGTCTGGCGATCGTCAAGCACGTGGCCGCCTCGCACGGCGGGGAGGTCACGGTGTGGAGTTCCGAGGGACAGGGCTCCACGTTCACCCTGCGACTGCCGGAGGCGGGCGCGACCCGCGACCGTGCGCACGAGCACCCCGGTCACGATGACGAGACCGGGCAGTCCCGCGACGTATCTCCTGACACCACCCCGTACGAACCGCTTCCCGCTCCGGAGGTCCTTCCGTGACCCGTGTGCTCGTCGTCGAGGACGAGGAGTCCTTCTCCGACGCCCTGTCGTACATGCTCCGCAAGGAGGGCTTCGAGGTCGCCGTGGCGGCCACCGGGCCCGACGGACTCGACGAGTTCGAGCGCAACGGCGCCGACCTCGTCCTCCTCGACCTGATGCTGCCGGGTCTGCCCGGTACCGAGGTGTGCCGTCAGCTGCGCGGCCGCTCCAACGTCCCCGTGATCATGGTGACGGCCAAGGACAGCGAGATCGACAAGGTCGTCGGCCTGGAGATAGGCGCCGACGACTACGTCACCAAGCCGTTCTCCTCGCGGGAACTGGTCGCCCGCATCCGGGCGGTGCTGCGCCGCCGGGGCGAGCCGGAGGAGGTCACGCCGGCCGCGCTGGAGGCGGGCCCGGTCCGCATGGACGTGGACCGGCACGTGGTGACGGTCTCCGGCTCCAAGGTCGACCTGCCGCTGAAGGAGTTCGACCTGCTGGAGATGCTGCTGCGCAACGCCGGCCGGGTGCTGACCCGTATGCAGCTCATCGACCGGGTGTGGGGCGCCGACTACGTCGGTGACACCAAGACCCTCGACGTGCACGTCAAGCGGCTGCGGGCGAAGATCGAGCCGGACCCGGGCGCGCCGCGCTACCTGGTCACGGTCCGCGGTCTCGGCTACAAGTTCGAGCCGTAAGCCGCCGACCCGAAGCGCCGGCGCCGAGCCGCCGACCCCGCAGCGCCATGACACCTCGGTCACCTGTGTCACCTGTGTCACCAGGTCGTCGGCCGGTGCCGGACATGCCGAAGGGCGGGACCTCCCCGGGAGGTCCCGCCCTTCGGCGTACGGCTGCTCAGCCGGCCGTGGCCGTGGCGCTCGCGGTGGCCGAGCCGGTGGCGGTGGCCCCGCCGGACGGCGACTCGCTCGCCGAGGCCGACGCGGAGGCGGACGCGGACGGCGTCTCGGTGGCCGAGGCGGTCGCCGAGGGGATCTCGCTCGGGCCCCAGGAGGAGAAGTAGCTCTCCGCCGGGACGACGAACGCGCGCAGGCTGATCTCGCCCGTCTTGCTGAAGGTGAAGGTGATCTTCTGCGCGTTGCCGTCCTTGAGGGCCTCGCGGCCGCTCGCCAGGACGGCGGAGGCGTTGCCCTTGCCGCCGATCACCACGGAGCCGTGCGCCGGGACGGTCAGCGGACCGGTGCCCTTGGCGGGCGTGATCCGGGCGGACGTGCTGGTGCCGGGAAAGGTGACGGAGTCCAGCGTCTGATCGCTGTCGCCCGTGTTGAACACGGTCGCGGAGACCACGGCCGGGCCCTTCGACTCACGGTCGGGCTGCGTGATGATCAGGACGTTCTGGAGCCTGAGGTCACCGACGGCCGTCGCCGCGTTGTCCGGCTTGATCTGCAGCGTCTGGGCGTCGTTGCCCGCTGCGCACGCGGCGAGCGAGGCGATCGAGATCGCGATGGCGGAGGCGGCGAGGGCGCCGCGTCGAAGGCTGCTGCTCACGGCGGCGGCAACTCCTTGACTCGAGCGTGGCGACCATAAAGCCGCCCTAAGTGTCTGTCAGCGGCCTCAGGTTACCGAGCCGTTCCCCGGGGCCCGCACCCGACCCTCCCTCAAGGCCCCGTCTTCCCTCCGCGGGACCTAACGCTCATCGATCTCACCTGCGTCTCACCTGCCTCATCCGACTCACCAGTCACATTGCCGTGACGCCCGTACGGCATTCACATAAGCCCGCTCGCAAAATTTCCGTGAAGGAATGCGGGGCGGCCCGGAAATCGAGCACACGCCGCTCGGCCGGGGGTCCGTGATCAATTCCGGAAACGTCTCGTACCCGACTCCCGTCTGCCGAACGGAGTAGCGGAAGTCGCACGTGTGGAACCAGACATTTGGGGACGTTCGGACGCTCCGGCGGGCCCCCGGATGCGTGTAACGTACGCGTTTCACCTGCCCCGGACAGCGGCTCCGACCTGCGAATACCTTCTCCCGCCGGCCCCGCGCAGCACGTTCCGGTTGCTGTTGTCAAGCCCTGAGATATGCCCTGACCTGCGGAAACGCCATTCAGAACCCGCGGTTTCCGTGTTACCCTGGATAGCCACGGAAGGGGTACCTGTCACATGACGTTCAAGGTTGGCGACACCGTGGTCTATCCCCATCACGGGGCCGCGCTGATCGAGGCCATCGAAACTCGCCAGATCAAAGGCGTGGACAAGACCTACTTGGTGCTGAAGGTCGCCCAGGGTGACCTGACGGTACGTGTGCCAGCGGACAATGCGGAGTTCGTCGGCGTGCGTGATGTGGTCGGTCAGGACGGGCTGGACCGGGTCTTCGAGGTGCTGCGCGCGCCGTACGCCGAGGAGCCCACGAACTGGTCGCGCCGCTACAAGGCAAACCTGGAGAAGCTCGCCTCCGGCGATGTCATCAAGGTCGCGGAAGTCGTGCGTGACCTGTGGCGTCGTGAGCGTGAGCGCGGACTCTCCGCCGGTGAGAAGCGCATGCTCGCCAAGGCCCGCCAGATCCTGGTGAGCGAACTCGCCCTCGCGGAGAACACGAACGAGGACAAGGCCGAGGCCCTGCTCGACGAGGTTCTCGCGTCCTGAACGACTGACGCAGGCGCGAGCCCGCTTCAGCACTCGGAACATGGAAATGCCGCGGTGCCCGATGACGCTTTTCCGTCGCCGGGCGCTGCGGCATGTCCGTACGCGGATGTCCGTAGCGCGGACGCTCCGTACTACGCGGACGCCGTCTGTACACCTGCTCGGGGATGACTTCCCCCGATACTCGGTGCCCCGATACTGGTGTGCCGGGCCCGGGCAGTCGGCTCGACCGGTGTCACGGAAGGGTCCGGTCAAGGCGTCGTGCCCGGCACTTCCCCTGCCATACCCAAGCCGGGCCAGCACACAAACCTGACAGGAACCGATGTCTGACGATTCGCGCCCTTCGCCCACGGAACTGCGTACGGCAGCCGTGATTCCGGCCGCCGGCCGGGGCGTACGCCTCGGTCCGGGCGCGCCCAAGGCGCTCCGCGCGCTGGGCGGCACCCCCATGCTCATCCACGCGGTGCGCGCCATGGCCGCCTCCCGCGCCGTGTCCCTGGTCGTCGTCGTGGCGCCGCCCGAGGGCGTGGCCGAGGTCAAGTCGCTGCTCGACGCGCACGCGCTGCCCGACCGGACCGACTTCCTCGTCGTCCCCGGAGGGGACAGCCGCCAGGAGTCCGTCAAGCTCGGCCTGGACGCGCTGCCGCCCGGCCACGACATCGTGCTGGTGCACGACGCGGCGCGGCCGCTGGTGCCGGTGGACACCGTGGACGCGGTGATCGAGACGGTGCGCGCGGGCGCCCCGGCCGTCGTCCCCGCGCTGCTCCTCGCGGACACCGTGAAGGAGGTCGAGCCGGCCGCCGTCCCCGGGGACCCGGAGCCGGTGGTGGCCACCCCGGTGCGGGCCCGGCTGCGCGCCGTCCAGACGCCCCAGGGCTTCGACCGGGCGACGCTGGTCCGCGCGCACGAGACGGTCACCGACGACGTCACCGACGACGCCGGCATGGTGGAGCGGCTCGGGCTGACGGTCGTGGCCGTGCCGGGCCACGAGGAGGCCTTCAAGGTCACCCGCCCGCTCGACCTCGTCCTCGCGGAGGCGGTCCTGGCCCGCAGGAGGCTCAACGATGGCTTCTTCTGACGGGACCCCAGGGATCCCGCTTCCCCAGGTCGGCATCGGCACCGACATCCACGCCTTCGAGGAGGGCCGCGAGCTGTGGTGCGCGGGCCTGAAGTGGGAGGGCGAGGGGCCGGGACTGGCCGGCCACTCCGACGCGGACGTCGTCGCGCACGCGGCCTGCAACGCGCTGTTCTCCGCCGCCGGACTCGGTGACCTGGGGCAGCACTTCGGCACCGGGCGCCCCGAGTGGTCGGGCGCGTCCGGGGTGACGCTGCTGACCGAGGCCGCGCGGATCGTGCGCGCGGCGGGCTTCCGGATCGGCAACGTCGCCGTACAGGTGGTGGGGCCGCGCCCGAAGATCGGCAAGCGGCGCGAGGAGGCCCAGAAGATCCTCTCCGAGGCGGCCGGGGCGCCGGTGTCGGTGTCCGGGGCGACCACGGACGGGCTCGGCTTCCCGGGGCGGGGCGAGGGACTGATGGCGATCGCCACCGCGCTCGTGGTACGGGTGAGCTGACGGCCGACGGGGTACTCGTCACCGGGAAACGATCGAGGTCCACGGAAGGGTGCCCCATGTCAGCCGTACTGTCCGACCGGCTCAAGGAACTGCTCGACAGCCCGGTCTTCGTGAACGTCGGCACGATCCAGCCCGACGGCAGCCCCCAGCTCTCCCCCGTCTGGGTGGCGCGCGACGGGGACGACCTCCTCATCTCCACGACCGTGGACCGCCGCAAGAAGCGGAACCTGGACCGCGACCCGCGCGTCAGCGTCGTCGTCCAGGTCCCCGACTCCCCGTACGAGTACGCGGAGATCAGAGGCCAGGCGGAGCTGACCACCGAGGGCGGGCAGGAGCTCATCGACCGGCTCTCGCTGAAGTACACCGGCAAGAAGTACGCCGAGTTCAACCCGGCGTCCGCCCAGGACGCCGAACGGGTCGTCGTACGGATCGTCCCGCGGAAGGTCGTCGGCAACGTCTGAGCGCCCGCGCACGTCGCGAGCCGCCCGCGCACGTCCCGAGCCGCCCGCGTAGGTCACGAAAGCGTGCTGCTTGAGCCAGGGGTAGTGGGGCACTGTCCTGCGCCCACTACCCTGGAGTGGTGACTATTCGCCTGTACGACACCAACGCCCGGCAGATCCGCGACTTCACCCCGCTCAAGCCGGGCTGTGTCTCGATCTACCTGTGCGGTGCCACCGTGCAGGCACCGCCGCACATCGGGCACGTGCGCTCGTACCTCAACTTCGACATCATGCGCCGCTGGTTCCGGTACCGCGGCTACGACGTCACCTTCATCCGCAACGTCACCGACATCGACGACAAGATCATCGCGAAGGCCCAGGAGCAGGACCGCCCGTGGTGGTCCATCGGCTACGAGAACGAGCGGGCGTTCAACGACGGCTACGACGCCCTCGGCTGCCTCCCGCCGACGTACGAGCCCCGCGCCACCGGTCACGTGCCCGAGATGGTCGAGATGATGCAGCGGCTCATCGAGCGCGGCCACGCCTACGAGGCCGACGGCAACGTCTACTTCGACGTGCGCTCCTTCCCCGGCTACCTGGAGCTGTCCCGGCAGGAGCTGGACAACCTGCTCCAGCCGTCCGGGGAGGGCGAGACCGGCAAGCGGGACCCGCGGGACTTCGCCATGTGGAAGGCCGCCAAGCCGGGCGAGCCGAACTGGCCGACGCCGTGGGGCCGCGGACGCCCCGGCTGGCACCTGGAGTGCTCGGCGATGGCCCACAAGTACCTCGGCTCGGCCTTCGACATCCACGGCGGCGGCCTCGACCTGATCTTCCCGCACCACGAGAACGAGATCGCGCAGGCCAAGGCGTTCGGTGACGAGTTCGCCCGGTATTGGCTGCACAACGCCTGGGTGACCATGGCCGGCGACAAGATGTCCAAGTCGCTCGGCAACTCGGTGCTGGTCAGCGAGATGGTCAAGACCTGGCGGCCGATCGTGCTGCGCTACTACCTCGGCACCCCGCACTACCGCTCGATGATCGAGTACAGCGAGGAGTCGCTGCGCGAGGCCGAGTCGGCGTTCGCGCGGATCGAGGGCTTCATCCAGCGCGTGGTGGAGAAGGCGGGCACCGTCGAACCGGCCGCCGACGTGCCGCCCGCCTTCGCCGAGGCGATGGACGACGACCTCGGCGTGCCGCAGGCCCTCGCCGTGCTGCACACCACCGTCCGGCAGGGCAACTCCGCCCTCGCCGCCGACGACAAGGAAGCCGCCGTGGCCCGCCTCGCCGAGGTGCGCGCCATGCTCGGCGTCCTCGGCCTGGACCCCCTCGACGCGCACTGGGCCGGCGAGACCGACCGCGGCGAGGACCTGCACGGCGTCGTCGACAGCCTCGTCCGCATGGTCCTCGACCAGCGCGAGGCGGCCCGCTCCCGCAAGGACTGGGCCACCGCCGACGCCCTGCGCGACCAGCTCGGCCAGGCGGGCCTCACCATCGAGGACAGCCCGCAGGGCCCGCGCTGGAGTCTCGGCCCGCGCTGACGCGGAGCACCGGAGATCGACTGTGCCGCCCGGCCTCCCGGGCGGCACACTGCATAGACGTACGTACGACATTCTCACGACAGACAGGTAGGTCATGGCCGCGAACAACCGCCGCATGTCCGGCAAGAAGGGCGCGCAGGTCGGCAGCGGCGGCCAGCGGCGCCGGGGCCTGGAGGGCAAGGGTCCGACCCCGCCCGCCGAGATGCGCAAGGGGCACGCCAAGCAGCGCGCCGCGCAGGCCAAGGCGCGCCGCGCGCAGGGGCGCCAGCCGCAGCGCCGGGGCGGCAAGGGGACGTCCGAGCTGGTCGTCGGCCGCAACCCGGTCGTCGAGGCGCTGCGCGAGGGCGTGCCCGCGAACACCCTCTACGTCCAGCAGTTCATCGACAACGACGAGCGGGTCCGCGAGGCGCTGCAGCTCGCCGCCGACCGCGGCGGCATCAACCTCATGGAGGCCCCGCGCCCCGAGCTCGACCGCATGACCAACGGGCTCAACCACCAGGGCCTGGTCCTGCAGGTCCCGCCGTACGAGTACGCCCACCCCGAGGACCTGGTGGCCGCCGCCCACGACGACGACCAGGACCCGCTGATCGTCGCCCTCGACGGCGTCACCGACCCGCGCAACCTCGGCGCCGTGGTCCGGTCCGTCTCCGCCTTCGGCGGCCACGGCGTGGTCGTGCCGGAGCGGCGGGCGGCCGGCATGACCGCCGGCGCCTGGAAGACGTCCGCGGGCACCGCCGCCCGCACGCCCGTCGCCCGCGCCACCAACCTCACGCGCGCGCTGGAGGCGTACAAGAAGGCCGGTCTCGTGGTGGTCGGCCTCGCTGCCGACGGCGAGGCCGAACTCGGTGAGCTGGACGCCCTGCAGGGCCCGGTCGTCATCGTCGTGGGCAGCGAGGGCAAGGGCCTGTCCCGCCTGGTCGGCGAGACCTGCGACTTCCGGGTGCGCATCCCGATGCCGGGCGGCGCGGAGTCGCTCAACGCCGGTGTCGCGGCGGGGATCGTGCTGTACGAGGCGGCGCGCCGGCGGAGCTGAACGGACGTTCGGCGCCATCCCCCGATCGGGGTGTTCTGGGCGTCCTGGGCGAGCTTGACGCGGTCCGGACACTTCGGACCGGTCGCGGCAGTGTCCTAACCACACGTCACTCGGTTAGATGAGTGTGGACACCAGAACACCCCGCACACCCACGGGGGACCGCTCGCCGCAGGCCGGCGACTCTCCCGCGCTGAGCATGGTGAAGGTGCCGAGCGATCCGGCGCAGGTCATCGTCAATCATGCGAGCTTCCGCGTGCAGTTGGGCGCGTCGTCCCGGCGTTCCCTGTCCCCGCGGGGCGCACGGCAGGTGAGCGCCGGCGCGGACACCGCCCGCGTCCCGGCCGCCGGCGCGACCGCCCGCCGCCGTCCCGTCGTCTGGAGCGGCCGTTCCGCCCCCGACGACACCGGCGCCCACCGCCTGCTGCAGGCCGCGCGGGGCAGCAGCGTCCGGCACGGCGAGCAGCCGTCCGGCGACGCCGGGGCCACGCAGGTCATCCCGCGCGTCGTGGCCGACCCCGGTTACGACGACGACGCTCTGACCCGCACCGTCGAGACCCCCGTCGTCGGCCACCAGCGCACGCCCGGCCCCGCCCCCGGCCAGACGCGCCTGCTGCCGAACATGCGCACCGTGGGCAGCGCGTACGACGAGCCCCGCTACGGCGACGACGGGTACGGCGCCTACGACGACACCGGCGAGTACCGCGCCTACGACGAGTACGGCGACTACGACGACTACGACGACACCGGCGAGGACGGAGAGGACGCCGGGACCGACCCGGCCGCCCGGCCCGGCAAACGCCGCGCCGACGACCCGTCCCGGCACGCCTACTTCCCCGGCCGCCGGATGAACCTCGGCGTCGTCCTGCTGCCCCTGCGGATCTTCCTCGGCTTCATCTCCGTCTACGCCGGCATGGGCAAGCTCTGCGACCCCGTCTACTTCGACGGCGGCAAGCGCGGTTCCATGGTCAAGTGGCTGAACAGCCTGCACCCCTGGGAAGTCGCCGAGCCGCTGCGCCAGTTCGCCCTGCACCACCCCGTCGGCTCCGGGCTCGTCATCGCCTTCGCCCAGGTGCTCGTCGGAGTCCTCACCGTCCTCGGCTGCTGGCAGCGCGTCGCCGCCGTCTTCGGCGCCCTGCTGTCGGCCGCGCTCATCGTCACCGTCAGCTGGAAGACCGTCCCCGTCTACGACGCCCCCGACATCATCTATCTCGCCGCCTGGTCCCCGCTGATCATCGCCGGCGCGCCCGTCTACTCCATCGACGGCCGCCTCGCGGGCAGCGCCTGGCGCCGGCTCGGGCCCCGCTCCGACATCTGGGAGCTGCGCGCCTACGTGCTGCGCCGCGGCGCCCTCGTCACCGCGATCGTCACCGGGCTCACCCTGCTCGTCGGCTCGGTGCTCGGCAGTGCCGTCCGCGACGCCGGCCGGGTGGTCGTCCCCGGACCCGGCGAGGCCCCGCGCAACGAGCTGCCCGGCTCCCCGCTCCCGCAGGAGCCCGGCGAGCGGCACCGGCAGTCCCCGTCCGCCTCGAACGGGCCCACCCAGGGCGCCACGGCCGGCGTTGACCCCACCGGCGCCGCGACCACCCCGGGCGCGGAGCGCTCGACGGGCGCGGTCACCGGCGGCTCGCCCAGCCAGACGCAGGGCACCGCGGGACAGGCCCCGCCGCAGCAGCCCGCCCCGGCCGGACAGGCCCCGAGCACCAGCTCCGGACCCACCTCCGGCGGCAGCACGGGCAGCGGCACCGCGTCCGGCGGTTCGACCGGCGGCTCGGGCGGCGGTTCGGCCGGCTCGGGCTCCTCCACCGGCCAGCCGGGCCTCGTGGGCGGCCTGTTGGGGTAGCCGAGCCGGTGGGCGGCATGCTGGGCAGGCCCACCGGCTGAATCACCGGCCCACACACCGAAGGGGTCCCCCGCGCGTCACGCGCGGGGGACCCCTTCACGGTCTCGCGGTACGGGGACGGCTCGTCACCGCCCCAGAGCGGCCAGCTCCTTCGCGGCCTCGGTCAGGTCCTTGGCGGTGTCGATCGCGCGCCAGTAGGCGCCGTGCGGGATCGGGAAGCCCGCCAGCCGCCGCTCCCGCGCCAGCCGCGGGAACGTGGTGCGCTCGTGGTCGCCGCGCGCCGGGAGCAGCCCGGCGAACTCGGGGGAGAAGACGTACACGCCCGCGTTGATCTCGAAGGTCGACGGGGGCGCCTCGATGAAGTCGGTGATGTGCCCGAACCCGTCCGTCTTCACGGCGCCCCAGGGAAGGCGCGGCCGGGCCAGGGCGAGCGTCGCGACCGCGTCGCGCTCGGCGTGGAAGCCGGCCATGTCCCGCAGCGAGAAGCGGGTCCAGATGTCGCCGTTGGTGGCGTACCAGGGCCGGTCCGGGTCGGGCAGGCGTGCGGCCGCGTACTTCAGGCCGCCGCCGCGTCCCAGCGGCTCCGTCTCGACGACGGTCGTCACGTTCACCGGCAGGTCGGTGGACTCCAGCCACTTCTCCAGGACGTCGGCGAGGTGGCCGCAGCTCACCACCACGTCCGTCACGCCCTCCTCGGCCAGCCAGGCGAGCTGGTGGCCGATGATCGGGGTGCCCGTACCGGGGATCTCGACCATCGGCTTGGGCCGGTCGTCGGTGTAGGGGCGCAGCCGGGAGCCCTGGCCCCCGGCCAGGACGACGGCTTGAACGGGGCGGGAGGCGACGTTCGGATCGGTCATGAACGCACTGTACGGCCCGCCCCGCCCGCGCCCCGGGCCGGGCAGCCGTTCCTTGGCCGGCTGTTTCCCTCCTCCACCGGGTGTTTCCTTCCTCGACCGGCTGTGTCCCTCCTCCACCGGCTGTGTCCCTCCTCCGGACCCCGCGGATCCGGAGGAGGGACGGCCGGGGCCGGTCGCTCAGCTCTGCGCGGCGGTGACCCCCGAGGCGAAGGAGGTGTCGCACACCGGCCGGGCGTACGACTGTGCCCGCGAGGGCCCGTACCTGCGCACCGCGGCGCGGCCGAGCGTGCGGGCGATGGCCACGCAGTGTCCGGCGAGCGAGGGCCGCTCGGTCACGGCCTGCTGGAGGTGGGTGAGCACCGTGCCGGGGTCCTTCTTCTGGAGCTCGGCGAGGAGGCGGTCGCGCAGCACGTCCTGCGGGGCATGGTGGGCCGCGGCGGCGCCCGTGGTGACGTCCGTGGCCGCGGAGGCGGTGAGCACCGAGTCCGAGGAGTTCCCGGACCAGTCGACTCGGGTGACCGCGAGGGTCCCGGAGAGCACCAGGACGACGGGCAGGACGAGGGCGAGACTGCGGCCGACCCGGCGGGCGGGGCCCCGGCCGCGTCGTGTCTGTTGGTTAGTGGAGTGCTTCACGCGAGTGAGGGTAGCGTCCGGTAATGATGTGGCGACATTCAGTCACCGTTTCGAGGGACAGGATGGCGCTTCCCCGCGGTCGGCGGGTTGACGTACACCGCTCGAAATGACCGGTCTGCCGGGGTATTCGGCGACAGCGAAGAGGGGCCCCGCGGCAGGCTGCGGGGCCCCTCTTCGTCAACCCGGGTGAATTCACCCCGGCCGGTGGTTTTCCCGGCCGGGGGTTTGCGGGTCAGTCGGTCAGGCGCTCGCCGGTGGAGGTGGAGAACACGTGGGTCTCGCCCGGCCGCGGCACGACGTGCAGCGTGGCGCCCTTCTCCGGCACCCGGCGGCCCTCGACGCGGACGACCAGGTCCTTGGTCTCGCCGCCGACCTCGGCGGTGCCGTAGACGTAACCGTCGGCGCCGAGCTCCTCGACGACGTTCACGGAGACCGCGAGGCCGGCCGGGGCGTCCTCGGTGTCCTTCGACAGGGCCGAGGCGGCGCCGCCGTTCTGCTCGACGATGTCGAAGTGCTCCGGGCGGACGCCGACGGTGACCGTCTTGTCGCCCTTGTCGGCGGCGGCCTTGAGCGCGTCGCGGTTGACCGGGACGACGCTGTTGCCGAACTTCACGCCGCCGTCGGTGATCGGGACCTCGACCAGGTTCATGGCCGGGGAGCCGATGAAGCCGGCGACGAACAGGTTGGCCGGACGGTCGTACATGTTGCGCGGCGAGTCGACCTGCTGGAGCAGACCGTCCTTGAGCACGGCCACGCGGTCGCCCATCGTCATGGCCTCGACCTGGTCGTGGGTGACGTAGACGGTGGTGATGCCGAGGCGGCGCTGCAGGGAGGCGATCTGCGTACGGGTGGACACACGCAGCTTGGCGTCCAGGTTGGACAGCGGCTCGTCCATGAGGAAGACCTGCGGCTCACGCACGATGGCGCGGCCCATCGCGACACGCTGGCGCTGACCGCCGGACAGGGCCTTCGGCTTGCGGTCCAGGTACTCGGTCAGGTCGAGGATCTTCGCGGCCTCCTCGACCTTCTTGCGGATCTCCGCCTTGTTGACGCCGGCGATCTTCAGGGCGAAGCCCATGTTGTCGGCGACCGTCATGTGCGGGTAGAGCGCGTAGTTCTGGAACACCATGGCGATGTCCCGGTCCTTGGGCGGCAGGTGGGTGACGTCGCGGTCGCCGATGCGGATGGCGCCGCCGTTGACGTCCTCGAGCCCCGCGAGCATCCGGAGCGAGGTGGACTTGCCGCAGCCGGACGGGCCGACCAGGACGAGGAACTCGCCGTCCGCGATCTCGATGTCGAGCGAGTCGACGGCGGGCTTGGTGGAACCCGGGTAGATCCGGGTCGCCTTGTCGAACGAGACAGTGGCCATGGTGAATGGGCCCCCTTCTACCGGCAGGAACGTGCCGGACGATCCGTTGTAGGAAGGTGGTGGTGTAGTCCACGAGGGTGAACTGGGTCAGGACGCTACCTGGCGTCCACCCGATCTGTCAGTACTCCAGGCCATGTGAACTTCACGGAAATTCCCGGCGGCCCGCACCCCGGACCTGGGTACACTGCACGGGCGCGCACGTCCCGCGTGCGTGCAGGCCTCCTTAGCTCAGCTGGTCAGAGCGCCGCTCTTGTAAAGCGAAGGTCGTCGGTTCGAATCCGACAGGGGGCTCCGAGGTATCACCCGCGCACCGCGGCGCGCCGCCCGGCGCACGATGGCTGTGCTTTCTCTGCCCCGTCACGCCCCGTGGCCGTACGCTGGTCGGCACCATCAGGGAACCGCGCCGGCTGTCTGGAGGCAACGGGGTGAAAGGGCGCAGTCCGGAGCGTGTCCGCAACGAATTGATCGTCTCCATCGTGGACGCGTTGCAGGGCTCGCCCACCGTGAACCAGTCGAGCAGCCGCGACCTGTGGCGCGAGATGCTGGCGGGCGAGCTGGCCGCGCCCGTCGAGCCGTTCGGCGGCGACCGCTTACGGCCCTGGCTGCTGCAGGTGGTGCGGATGTGCACCGAGGTCGGGGACGGCCTGGCCTGTCTGGTGCGGGCGCTGGAGTACGTGGAGCAGCAGTCGGCCACGGTCGCCGGGCTGTGGCCGCTCGTCGACGAGTGGGAGGCGTTCGACTTCTACCCGAACGCCGACCTGCGCCAGCTGATGCCCGTGCTGCTGTCGATGAACTCGCCGGACCTGCCGTTGATGGCCCGCCGGGCCAGCCGCTCCCGGGTGCAGGAGCTGCCCCCGTGGTGCCACACGGCGTGGCAGGTCTTCCTGCGCCTGTCGGGCGTGAACTCCCCGGACGGCGAACTGCCGCCCGGCATGGCGTTCCTGGCGCTGGCCGCCGACCGGCTGATGGAGGACGGCCGCCCGGACGACGCCGAGCTGCTGCGCCGCTTCAACCGCGGCCAGGCCAAGGCGCTCGGGCACGAGAGCCTGCTGGCCGGCTGGCAGCACCCGGAGTTCCCGCCGCCCGAGCCGTCGCTGATCCCCGCGTACCTGCTGATCCAGTTCGAGCCGGACCGGATGGACCCGGACCGCTACTACCTCTCGCACTGGCGCCAGTCCGACTCAGAGGGCTGGCACCCGGTGCGCGGCGAGACGGAGCACCTGGGCCGGGACGACCTGCCGGGCGCGGTGGAGAAGCTGATCGAGCAGGCCGAGGCCCTGTGGGCGGACCTGCGGCAGCCGGTGATCCTGGAGTTCGTGCTGCCGTGGGAGCTGCTCAACGAGCCCGTCGAGTGGTGGCTGAAGGAGTCCGACTCCGACGCGCCGACGCCGCTGGCGCTGGACTACCCGGTGGTGGTGCGCAGCCTGGAGCGGCTGCAGCGCGCCGCCTGGCACCGGCCCTGGCACAACAAGTGGCGGCAGCTGCGGGAGCGGCCCGCCGACAGCCACCCGCACTGGAGCCGCCCGGACGACGAGGACGGCTACTTCTTCCACCTGGAGCGGGAGCTGAAGGAGGACAGCCACGCGGTGTGCCTGGTGCTCAGCCGCCCCCCGGACGACGACTCGGGCATCGGCCGGCGCGAGGTGCTCGCCGGGCTGCGGGCCGGTGTGCCGGCGATGATCTGGCACCGCGCCGACTGCTCGGACCCGACCTTCCAGGACGCCGTCAGCGAGATCCTGCAGGACCGGGAGCTCGGCAGCCTGGTGGAGCGTGTCGGGCGGTGGCGCAACAAGGCGCTGGCCCTCGGCCCCGGGGGCTGGGACCAGCACGTCGGCCGCCATCTGGCCATCCTCCTCGACGACCCGGAGCGCAAGCCCGGCCCGGCCGGGCCGGTGTAGGCCGTGATGCCGCCGCGGACCCGGGACGAGCCCGGAGCGGGGTTCCGGCCGCCACGCCGGGCCGGACACGGGATGCCCTTGCACCCGCCCGGCCGAGGTGCCAGGCTGGTGCGCGGACCGGCCCGTCGCCGGTCGGACGTGCGCGGCCTCACCGGGGGGCGCGCCGCACACGCCCCCGTTGCACCCTCACTCCGTCACCCCCCTGTGGCCTGCCGTCTTGCACCTCCCGCACACCGCTGCCAGGCTTGGCACGTGGATGTCACGCATGCCCGCGGAATGCGGGACTCGTCTTCGGCACTCCTTACGTTCCCGGGTGTCGCCGGACGTGCTGCGAGTGCCCATGCGCTGTGACGACGTCCCACGATCAGCACGGGCGCCGGAGGCCGACGGCGCCCCGCCCGACGCCGTGCCGCACAGCCTGAACGCGCTCCGGGATCCGGACTCCGACGACCGCCCGGACGTCCTGCTCGTGGTGGACGCCCACGTGACCATGCAGGTCTGGCAGGAGACCGTCGACGAACTGGCCGCCTCGCTCGCCCGCCAGCCGGGCCTGGGCCGGGTGTCCCGCGTGCTCCTGCTGTCCTCGGACGACACCGAGCCGGCCCGGGTCCGGCTGGCGGAGCTGCCCGCGGCGATCGGCAGCCGGCGTGTCGTGCTGGTGGTGACCGACGGGCTGGCCGCGGGCTGGCGTTCGGACGCGGTGCTGCCGCTGCTGCAGGTGCTGGGCCGCAGCGAACCGGTCGCCGTGCTGCACCTGCTGCCGCAGCGGCTGTGGGGCCGCAGCGGGCTGGACGTGCACCGGATGCGGTTACGCGCCGAACGGTCCTGGACGCCCAACGCCGAGCTGCGCTGGGAGCTGCACACCTCGCCCCTGGAAGCCGTCGACGACGCCGACGCGCGGGCCGGCGTGGTGCCCGTGCCGGTGCTGGAACTGGCCGAGCGTTCCACCTCCGCCTGGGTGGACCTGGTCGCCGGGCGCGTCCGCGGCTGGGCGGAGATGTCCGGGATCCGGGCGCGGGAGTGGAAACGGCGGCAGGACGCGGCGCGCGCCGTGCCGTGGGTGGAGGACGTGCCCGATCCGGGCAGCGCCGTGCCCGCCTGGGAGCGGGTCTCCGAGTTCCGGGCCGCCGCGTCGCCCACCGCGTTCGCCCTGGCCACCCGGCTCGCGGCGGCGCCGCTCACGCTGCCGGTGATGCGCGCGGTGTGCGCCACCGTGCCGGGCGCCGGGCCCGCCCACCTGACCGAGCTGCTGATGAGCGGCCTGGTCCGGCCGGCCGGGGCGGCGGCCGAGCGGGCGGACGACGTCGTCTTCGTCTTCGGCCCCGACATCCGCCAGGAGTTACTGGCGCTCAGCCGCCGCCGCGACACCGCCCGTGTGCTGCGGGACGTGCGGCCGCTGGTGGTGGCGGGCACCGAGGGATCCGAGGCGGCGGACCCGGACGCCGGAGCGCCGTACGAGACGGCCGCGGTGCCGCTCGTGACCCGGCGCAACGTCGCCTTCCTGCGCGTCGAACTGCTCGCCCTGCGGGCCCTGTCCGGCCGCTTCCTGCCGCGCGCCGAGCGGCTCGCCGAGGCGCTGCGCGCCTACGACCACCAGAACACCGTCAGCTTGCGCAAGGGCGCAGGCGCCCGGGACCGCACCCGGGACCAGGCTGCCGACAGCGCCCCCGAGGGGCCCGGGACAACTTCAGAAGGAGCGACGGCCATGACCGCCACGCAGCAGCCCACGGTGGAGAGCGGGCGTTCGACGCAGCCGCGGATCTGGGGCAACGTCCCCCCGCGGAACCCGAACTTCACCGGCCGCGTGGACCTTCTGGAGATGCTGAGCGACCGCCTGCGCCGGGAGGGCACCACCACGGTGCTGCCCGAGGCCATCCACGGCATGGGCGGCGTGGGCAAGACGCAGCTGGCGATCGAGTACGCCTACCGCCACCAGTCCGAGTACGACATCGTCTGGTGGATCCCCGCCGAGCGCCCCGGCCAGATCGGCCAGGCCCTGGTGGAGCTGGCCCAGCGTCTCGGCCTGGTCACCAGCGCCGAGGCCAACATCGCCGGGCCCGCGGTGCGCGAGGCGCTGCGCGAAGGCCGGCCGTACTCCCGCTGGCTGCTGATCTTCGACAACGCCGACAGCCCCGAGCGGGTCCGCGACTACTTCCCGACCGGCGGCAGCGGCACCATCCTCGTCACCTCCCGCAACCGGCGCTGGAGCCTGCTCGGCAGCTCCCTCGAGGTGGACGTGTTCACCCGCGAGGAGAGCAAGGAGCTGCTGCGCCGCTCCGGCCCGCACGGCGACGACCTCGACGACGCCGAGGCCGACCGGCTCGCCGAAGCGCTCGGCGACCTCCCGCTGGCGCTGGAGCAGGCCGCCGCCTGGCGCGCGGAGACGGGGATGCCCGTCTCCGAGTACCTGCGCCTGTTCGAGCACAAGCGCACCGAGCTGCTCGAGGTGTCCCCGCCGCCGGACTACCAGCTCCCGGTCGCCGCCGCCTGGAACGTCTCCCTCGACCACCTGGAGACCCGCAGCCTCACCGCGCTGCGTCTGCTCCAGCTGTGCTCCTACTTCGCGCCCGACCCGATCTCGCGTTCCATCTTCGCGGGCCTGGGCGGCTCCAGCATCGACCCCGAACTCGACCGCGCCCTCAACGACCCCATGCGGCTCGCGCGGGCCATAAGGGAGATCAACCGCTACTCCCTCGCCCGCATAGACCACCGGACCAACTCGATCGAGATGCACCGCCTGGTCCAGGCGGTTCTCATGAACCGCATGAGTCCCGAGGAACAGACCCGCATGCGCAACGGCGCCCACACGCTGCTGGCCGCCGCCGACCCCAAGGGCCCCAACCAGGCCGCCAACTGGCCGCGCTACGCCGAGCTGTACGGCCATGTCATCGCCTCCGGCGCCGTCGAGTCCGACCAGCCGTGGGTGCGCGAGCTGGTGATGAACGTCGCGAAGTACCTGTGGTACTGGGGGGATCACAAGGTCGCGCGGGAGTTCACCGAGCAGGCGTACCAGACCTGGACGCAGAAGTTCGGCGAGGATGACCAGCAGACCCTGCTGATGGGCTGGTGGCTGGGCTTCCTCTACCTGCGGGTGGGCCGCTACGACGACGCCTCCCGGGTCGTCTCCGGGCTCAGGGACGTCTACGGCCGCACCGCGCCCGCGGACCGCGAGGAGAACCGCGAGGACGCGCTGGTGACGATGAACCTCGAAGCCGCGGTGCGGCGGGTGCAGGGCGACTTCGCGGCCGGCGCCGAGATCGACGAGATCGCCTACCGGCAGGCCAGGCGCGCCTTCGGCGAGGACGATCCGACCACCCTGGTCACCGCCCACAACCTCGGCGTGAGTCTGCGGCTGGTCGGCGACTTCCCGCGCGCGCTGGAACTCGACCGGCGTACGCACGCGATGAAGACCCGGCTGTTCGGCCGCGACCACCAGCAGGCGCTGGTGACCGAGGCGAGCGTCGCCGTCGACGTGCGCGAGACGGGCGACTACGTGGGCGCGCGGGCGCTGCAGCAGGCGGTCTTCGACGGCTACCGCACCGCCTTCGGGCCGCGGAACCCCACCACGCTGGAGACCATGCGGCAGCTCAGCGAGGCCTGCCGGAAGGAGGGTGACCACGCCACCGCGCTGGAACTGGCGCGCGAGACGTTCCAGCAGTTCACCCGCCGCTACGGCAGCCTGCACCCCGACGCCCTGACGGCCGAGCTCGCCCTGTCGGTGGCGTTGCGGCAGAACGGCGACCTGGAAGAGGCCCGGGAACGGGGCGAGAAGGCGTGCGAACGCTTCCGGCAGATCTTCCACGCCGACCACCCGCACGTCCGCGGGGCCGACGTCGACCTGGCGGTGACGCTGCGGCGGCTGGGGCTGGTGCAGGAGGCCAGGCGACTGGACGAGTCGGCGCTGGCGTCGCTGACCGAGCGCCTCGGACAGAGCCATCCGATCGCGCTGGCCTGCGCCATCAACCTCGCCAGTGACCTCAGCGCCCTGGGAGAGGTGCGCGAGGCCCGGGACCTCGGCGAGAGGACCCTGGCGCTGTGCCGGGAGCGGCTGGGCGAGGACCACCCGACCACCCTGGTGTGCGCGGCGAACCTCGCCCTGGACCTCGTCGCGCTCGGTGACGAGACGGAGGGCCGGGCGCTGCGCGAGGACACCCTGGCGCGCATGGAGAGAGTCCTGGACGAGCCGCGCATGCACACCGGCGGCGCCTCTCCCCACCCGGCGACCGAGCAGGCCCGGGCGGGGCAGCGCAACGACTGCGACATCGACCCGATGCCGATGTGAGGTGCCGGCCTGGCGCGTGATCCGGGCGCCCGGAATCCGAGCGCCCGGATTCCCGGCGGGCGGTCACGCGGGGGGCGATCCGAGCCAGGCGGCGAGCCGGACCGGGTCCGGTGCCGTGCCCGTCGTGCGCAGCAGGGCCTGGTGGACCGCCCGGGCCCGTTCCGGGTGACGCAGCAGCAGGCGGGCCGCCGCGGGTTCGGTCCCGCCCGTGGCGAGGGCGCCGGCCAGGCCCGCCCAGGCGCCGGGCCGCAGGGGGGCGTCGGCCAGCTGGGTCAGGTACGCCGTGCGGGCCCCGGCGGCGTCGCCGGCGGCCAGCAGGGCGTCGCCGACGAGCGCTCCGGTGACCCTGGCCGCGGCCTTCTCGGCTCCGTCGGCCGGGAGACGGTCGTCGTCGGCGCCGCTGAGGCGGTAGCGGACCAGCGTCGCCAGGCTGTCCAGCCAGCGGGCCGACGGATCGGGCACGATCTCGGCCTCGGCCGCCAGGGCGCCGGGAGGAGCGTCGGCTCCCTCCAGCCAGGCGCGCACGGCCGCGTCCACGGCCGGTGCGGGGGGCCGCAGGTGGTGGACCCGCCAGCGGGCGACGTGGTCGTCGGCGCACAGCCGGGCCAGGGCCGACTCCTGCCCGGGGACCGGCTGGGCCAGCCACTCGGCGCACCGGGCGTGCAGCGTCTCCAGCAGAGCCGAACCGACCCGCGTGAGCCGGGGATGGCGGCGGACCTGCTCCAGCGCCGTGGCCGTACGGCGGCGCCACAGCGCGAACTCGAAGTGCGCCATGGGGGTCTGCGTACGCGTGGCGGTGCGGTGCGCGCTCCAGAAGTCGGTGATGCCGGCGAACGCGTAGATGCCCTGCAGCAGTCCCGCGAGCGGCCGGGGGTCGTCCCGCCAGGGCGCGTACCACCACTCCGGTTCCTCGTCGGCGGCCGGCGTCAGCAGGGGTGTCAGGTGCAGCAGACCGCCGAGTTTGGTGTGCTGGAACTCGTGCTTGAGGGTGACGGCCAGCTGCACGGGGTCGTCCGGCTCCGACGCCTCGATGCCGCCGAAGGCGTCCCCGGATGTCACACTCCGTGGCCGAAACCTTTCCCTAGCCGCCGTCGGCGTGAGCGACAGCAGGCTTCGCCGCATGGCTCCGGCCGTCTCCGGCTGCTGAGCCAGCAGCACCTCCCAGGCCTGCTCCAGCAGCTGCCGCCAGTGCGCCACGGACTCCTCGGACAGGGGGCGGGGCTCGGTCGGCCGCGGATACGTCCGGTACGGGTCCACGTCGTCCAGCATGACGTCGAGCCGTCGGCCCGCCGGGCCCACCGCGATCCGGCGCAACGGATGCCACCCCGGCCCCGCCGACCCGGGCGGCAGCGGTACGGCGACGCGGGCGCCGCCCGCCTCGACCACGGCTCGCCCGGACCTGGCGGCCACGCTGCCCGTCGTCCAGGGCTCGGTCACCGGCAGGACCGCACAGCCGAGGGTCGGCAGCGGCACGCGCCCGTGCCGGACGGGCACCTCGAGGGTGAAGTCGAGCCCGGCCCGCAGCCCCGCCGCGGCCGCGAGGGCGGCGAAATGGCCCAGCAGCACCCACTGCGGCGGATCGTCGTCCGCCGTCACCTCGCGCAGTCCGCGCAGCGCGGTGGCCAGCCACATGCCCGTCTGCGGGTACATGAGCAGGTCGTCGACGACATCGGGCGCGTGCCGCTGAGCGCGGCTGAGCAGGTCCCAGGCGGGGCCCAGGTCCACGGTGTCGTCGAGCGCCCGTAACAGCAGCAGACGGCGGCTGCGTTCGGCGGCCAGCAGCAGGGTGAGAGTCTCCGGGCCGCCCTCGCCGCTGACCAGCTCGGCCAGGTTGCCGGGCGGCAGGCGATGATGCGGCAGCGCGGACTCAGCGCTCATGAGCGGCCCCGGCCCGGTCAGTCGAAACGTTCGGCGCCGCCGTCGATGCCTGCGACACTGGCGGTCTGGTGGTCGATTCCTGAAAGCAACTCCCGCAGCGACGCGGCGAGGACGTGGCTGTCGATGGAGCGCAGCGTTTCAAGAGATACCCCCGCGAGGTCGACCAGACTGGACTCGACGGCGGCCACAGACGGCTCCATGACGGCCAAACCCCTCTCCCCCGAAGTCGGTTGTGGCTGGGCTGCCCACATCCTCTAGATAGTGACCCATCGTGCGAGCGATGAAACCCCGGCCCCCGGCGGCTCCGCGATATCAGGTCAGCGGGCCGGGCCGGGGCGACGGTGGCGCCGGGACAACTCCGCCGCCTCCTGGTCCATGCGGGCCACCCCTGCGGAGTCACCCTCCATCAACCGTATCGCTTCCAGGAGTTGGTCCAGGGACCCCGGATAGCGCAGACAGGTTCTCAGGATGCCGAAGACGTCCGGGCGCAGGGAGGGCGAGCGGGGGCTCATGGCCGCGACCATCGGGTCGATGCTGTCCAGCAGCAGCGCCAGGGTGGTGGGGTTGCTCACCGCGGGCAGCGCGGTCAACGCGCCCACCAGGCCGTTCAGTTCGCGCAGCGGCAGGCCGTCGGGCAGGTGGGCCAGACCGGCCGGGGCGTCCGCCGGGCCGGGTTCGGCGGCGGGGCGCGCCAGGGCGGACGCCGACGCCGGCAGCCCGGCGTGCCGCTCCAGCACGGCCAGTTCGGCCGGGGTCAGCACGTCGTGGAGGCGGTCCACCCGCACCGCGGCCAGCCGGCCGAGCCCGTCGGCGCGGTGGTGGGCGGTGACCAGGCCGACGATCGTGCCGTCGTGCCAGACCGCGGCGCCGGACATGCCCTCCCAGGGCGACCGGTCCTTCTCCACGTCCGACGCGGGCGGCTCGACGACGAGTTCGAGGGTCCCCTCGCGCCGGTTGGACAGCACCGACGTCATCCCGGTGGCGTGGCAGGAGTCGCGGTACTGGGACGGCGAGCCGTCGTCCAGGACGCGCATCCGGTCCGCGCGGAGCTTGAAACGCGGGAAGCCCACCGCGCTGCACGGCAGGACGACGTCGGCGTCGGGGAGGGCGCCGTACACCGGCGGCGCGGTCGCCTCCGCGTGCACGCCCGGGGGCACCGGGCCGGTGATCCGCAGCAGGGCCACGTCGGCCTTCTCGCTGGCCAGCACCGCCTCGGCGGGCGCGGTCCACTCGTCGGCCCGGTCGGCCTCGAAGCGCACCCGGAGGGCCCCGGCGTCGTGGACCACGTGCGCGCAGGTGAGCACCCAGCGTTCCGCGACCCGGTAGCCGGAGCCGCGCCGTCCGGGGCCGGTCGCCGGCCGCACCAGCACCTCCGCCACCCGGACCGGGTCCAGGCCCCGGCGTCCGTCCCCCGGCACGGTGCTCAGCGCTCGCCCTCACCCTCGGCGCCCGACACCCACGGCGCCCGTCCGCCGGCGCTGCGGGTGTGCGGATCCAGGGTGAGCTTCACCCGGTGCGTGACACTGCCGGCCAGCCGCCCGTCCGCGCCGGCCTCCACCACCCACAGCCGGATCTTGCCGCCCGCCGTCGCCGACCGCTCCACCGCGACGGCCACCTCCAGCTCCACCGGGCCCACCTCGAAGTAGAGGTCCGCGCCGTCGGCGGCGGTCTTGGCCGTGGTCAGCTCCCGGCGTAACTCCTCGATCAGCTCAGCGAGTTCAATCACACACGCTTCCTTACCCGCTCGGTCGTTCGGTCACTCGATCCGGGCGGATTCCGCGTCCGCGACGCCAACCGGGCCGTACGGTGCGCGCGATGCACTAGGGTCACCACGAGGTCTGAAATAGCGCCCGAAACTTCACTGTACGGGTACAGGCCGGATATCTGACACATATTCACCAACACGGGCACAGGGACGGCGACATGGAGCAGCCAGCAGTCCAGTCGGAGCTGATCGACCTCGGCGACGTCCCGCTGCACGCCTGGCCGTCGCTGGACCTGCCGGACGCGGACGCCGAGGGCTCCATGCGGCGGCTGCTCAGCCGTATCGACGACCCGGCGAGCAGCCTCGGCGGGTACAACCCGCAGCGCGACGACGCCGACCCGCAGCGCGACGACGCCTAGGACCCGGCGTGTGGCAGACGGTCCGACCCCATGAGCTGACCCCGGAGGCGTTCGGCGACCTGCTGGCCGGCGCGGGCGACCCCGCCGCGGTCCAGGCGCTGCGCCGGGGCGAACGCAGCTGGCGGCTGCTCGTCGTACGGGCGCTGCTCGACGCGGCGCCGGAGGCGCCGGCCGGGCCGCTGGCGCCGCCCGCGGACGCCTGGCGGCTGCTGGCGCGGGCCGGCGCGGCGGCCGCGGAGAAGGTGGACGAACTGCTGCGCTACCCGCACGTGGGCGTGTGGGCGGCGCACACCCTGCGCCGGCTGCGCGGCAGCGCCGCCGACGACGCGCCCCTGTGGGTGCACCTCGGGCACCTGCACGCGATCGCCGCCGTGGCGGCGGTCCGGGCCGGGCTCGACTTCCGTACGGCCGTGCCGGTGCGGCACGGGTGGGCGGTGCTGCCCATGCTCGGCGCGATGCGGCTGCCCGGGGACCGGGAGCCGTGGAGCGTGGCGGAGGTGTCGGCCCGCGACGGGAACGTGCTGATCGGCGGGCGCCCGCCGGCCGGACCGCACTGGCACCCGCTGACCAGGCTGCGCGCCGACGGCTGCACGCTGCTGCTGGACGACACCGACCCCTACCGCACCCTGCGCGCACCGGCGCTGCCCGAGCCGGCCGGCCCGGCGGCGCGCTGGCAGGAGCTGTTCGACTCGGCCTGGACCGTGCTGTGCGACACCGACGACGGCGTGGCCCGGGCGCTGGCCGGGGGGCTGACGGCGGTGGTGCCCCGCCCGCGCGCCGAGCGGTTCCGCCCGCACAGCGCCTCCTCGGGCGACGCGTTCGGCACGGCGCTGGCGTCGGTGCCGGACGACGGCGAGCAGTTCGCCTCGACGCTGGTGCACGAGTTCCAGCACAACAAGCTCAGCGCGTTCATGCACCTGTTCACCCTGTACGACGACCCGGGCGGTCGGCTGTTCTACGCCCCGTGGCGGGACGACCCCCGGCCGCTGGGCGGGCTGCTGCAGGGCGTGTACGCGTTCTCCGGCGTCACCGGGTTCTGGCGGCGCCGTCCGCATCCGCTCGGACGGTTCGAGTTCGCGCTGTGGCGGGAGCAGACCGCGCACGCGCTGCACGCGATCGCCGCGGCCGACGGGCTCACCGGCCTCGGACGGCGGCTGGTGGCGGAACTGACGCGGCGGACGCGGCCCTGGCTCGCCGAACCGGTGGACGCGCGGACGCGTGCCGCCGCCGCGCTCGCGGTGGCGGACCACCGGGCGACCTGGCGGGCGTACCACCTGCGGCCCGACCCGCGGGCGGTGCGCGCCCACGCGGCGGCCTGGACCCGCGGCGGGCCGCTGCCCGCGGGCGCGGACGAGCCGGCGCTCGTGCCCGGCAGCCCGGGACGCGGCCTGGACACGCGGGCGGTGCTGCTGCGCTGGCTGCTGGCCGACCCGGCGGGCTTCGCGGACCTGCGCGACGATCCGGGCGCCACCGTGGCCGGCGCCCGCCCCGAGGACGTCGCCCTGGTCGAGGGCCGCACCGCGGAGGCGCTGCACACCCTGCGGGACCGCGTCCTGCGCGGCGCCGCCGACCCCGAGACCTGGGTGGGCCTGGGCCTGGCCGCCCGCGCCGAGGGCGACCCGGCCGGCGCCGGCCTGCTGTCCCGCCCGGAGCTGGCCATCGCCCTGCACGCCGAACTGGGCGGCGCCGCCGACCCGCTGGCGCTGGGGCGGGCGCTGGCGGCGGGCGCAGCGGTCCGGCCGTACTGACGTACTGACGTACTGATGCCGACGTACTGATCAGGTGGCGTCGGCCAGGCGGGTCAGGGGCTCGTCGGTGAGGCGGTACACCGTCCACTCGCTCTGCGGGCGGGCGCCGAGGGCCTCGTAGAAGGCGATGGACGGGGCGTTCCAGTTCAGGACGGACCACTCCAGGCGCTGGTAGCCGCGCTCCGCGCAGATGCGGGCCAGTTCGGTGAGGAGGGCCTTGCCGTGGCCGGCGCCGCGGGCGGCGGGGCGGACGTAGAGGTCCTCCAGATAGATGCCGTGGACGCCGCGCCAGGTGGAGAAGTTCAGGAACCACAGGGCGAAGCCCACCGGCTCGCCGGTGCTGTCGTCGGCCGCGATGTGGGCGTAGGCGGCCGGGCGCTCGCCGAACAGGGCCTCGCGCAGTTGCGCCTCGTCGGCCTTCGCCTCGTGCGCGGCCTTCTCGTACTCGGCGAGCTCACGGACCATGGCGTGGATGACGGGGACGTCGGCGGGTGTCGCGGTGCGGATCATGCCGCGAGGCTAACCCGTACGGCCGCGCAGGCGGCGGGCGATCTCGAGGTGGGCGGCGAGCGGGGCGCGGTCCTCCTCCAGCTGCCACACCGAGTTCTGCAGCACCCGGCCCAGCGTCCAGGCGCGTGCCCGGTCCCGGTCCAGTCCGAGGACGTCCGCCATGGCGTCGAAGCGCCAGCCGACCTCGTCGGCGTCGAAGCGGTTCCACAGGGCCGGGAGGAGCTCGAAGCCGGGATCGCCCGCGAGCGGCTTGGGGTCGATGGCGAGCCAGGGCGCGCGGTCGGCGGCGAGGACGTTGTCGAAGTGCAGGTCCCAGTGCAGCAGCCGGTCGCCGGGGTCGGCGGCGACCTCGCGCACCGCCGCCGCGCAGTCCGCGAGCAGCCGCCGCGCGCCGGGGTCGGGGAGGCGGGGCAGCGCCGCCGCGGCCCGCTCGGTGAGCCGCGGCGCGATGTCGCCGAGGCGCCGCAGCCCCGCCGGGGCCGGTACGGACGTCAGCCGGGCCAGCAGCCGGGCGACGACCAGCGTCGCCTCGCGGGAGTCCGGCAGGCCGGCCGCCGGCCGCTCCGCACGGAGCCGTTCCAGCAGCAGCGTGCCCGACGCCGGTTCGGCGGCCAGCAGCCGGACGGCGCCGTCACCGTCCCAGGTCCGCAGCGCGACCGGCTCGCCCGCGGTCTCCTCGTCGACGTCCTGGAGCTTGAGGGCGGCCCGCGTCCCGTCGGCGCGGAGCACGGGCAGCACCAGCGCCCACCGGCCGCACCACGACGGCCCGTCCGGCCGCAGCTCCCAGCGGTCGAGGAACCGCGCGGCCCGTTCGGGCAGCCCCGCGACGAAGGCCCGCCCGGCCTCGCCGCCGAACCGCTCGTGCCGGTCGATCAGCTCCCGCGGAATGTCGATCGGAAGGTCGATCACGTCCGGGACGGTACCGCGCGGCCGACCCGTCCGTCGGCCGGCCGGTGCGAGCGGGGTGAGCGGTGCCGGCGATGCGAGCGAGGACCCGGGCGGCCGGTCACTCCCGCGCCGATCGCCCCGGGCACCCCGATAATTGCGGGTGTGAAGCGCCGCAGGCGGAGCGACCGGGGTCCGAACAGGGCGTGGGCGTACGTCCGCGGCGCCCCCGGCACCTATGTGTGGCTGGCCGTCCTGTTCGTCACCACCGTGGCGCTGCACCACATGTCGCCGCATTTCGAGCACGAGTTCCTGCGGCGGCATTCCACGAACCTCCACGAGCTGTCCGAGAACCCCGTGCGGGTGCTGTTCGCCAGCGCGATGTGGATCGACGGCGGGCACTGGCTGCCGTACGCCGTGCTCTACACCGTCTTCCACGCGCAGGCCGAACGATGGCTGGGGACGGCGCGCTGGCTGCTGGTGTGCGCGGCGTCGCACGTCCTGGCGACGCTCGTCAGCGAGGGCGTCCTGCTGCTGGCGATACGCGACGGGGTCGCCCCCCGGTCGGCGGCCGACACCCTCGACATCGGCGTCAGTTACGCGCTGGCGGGTGTGATAGCCGTCCTGGCCTACCGGATCGCGGTGCCCTGGCGCTACGTGTACCTGGCGGCCGTCGCCGCCGTCTACGGCCTTCCGCTCGCCTTCGCGCCCACCTTCACCGATCTCGGGCACGCCGTGGCGGTCCTCGTCGGGCTCGGGTGCCGTCCGCTGTCCACAGGCCGTGGAAAAGCATGGAATCCGAAGGAGACACCGGCCACGATCAGGGATTAACGTCCCGCCATGAGCAGCTCGGCAAGCAGTGGTGCCGTCAACGGCGGCATCTCCTTCTGGTACGCGGACGACGGCCTCCCGACGGCACGGGCGCCACTGCCCGGCGACACGACGGCGGACGTGGTGATCGTGGGCGGCGGATACACGGGCCTGTGGACGGCGTACTACCTGAAGAAGGCCGCCCCCTCCCTGCGGGTCGTCGTCCTGGAGCAGCAGTTCTGCGGCTACGGCGCCTCCGGCCGCAACGGCGGCTGGCTCTACAACGGCATCGCGGGCCGCGACCGGTACGCGAGGCTGCACGGCCACGAGGCCGCCGTGCGGCTGCAGAAGGCCATGAACGACACCGTCGACGAGGTCGTCAGGGCCGCGGCGGAGGAGGGGATCGAGGCGGACGTCCACAAGGGCGGAGTCCTCGAGGTAGCCACCTCACCGGCCCAGGCGGCACGCCTGAGGGCCTTCCACGAGCACGAGCTGTCGTACGGCGAGAAGGACCGCGAGCTGTACGGCGCCGAGGAGACCGCCGAGCGGATCAGGGTCGCCGGCGCGGTCGGCTCCTCCTGGACCCCGCACGGGGCGCGCCTGCATCCCGCGAAACTGGTCAAGGGGCTCGCGGCCGCCGTCGAGGCGCTCGGGGTGACCGTCCACGAGTCGACGCCCGTGACGGAGATCCGGCCGAGGCTCGCGGTGACGCCGTACGGGACCGTGCGGGCGCCGTACGTCCTGCGCTGCACGGAGGGCTTCACCGCGAGCCTGAAGGGCCACCGGCGCACCTGGCTGCCCATGAACTCTTCCATGATCGCCACCGAGCCGCTGACGGCGGAGCAGTGGGAGTCGGTGGGCTGGGAGGGCCGCGAGACGCTGGGCGACATGGCGCACGCCTACATGTACGCCCAGCGCACCGCCGACGGGCGGATCGCGCTCGGCGGACGCGGGGTGCCGTACCGCTTCGGGTCGCGGACCGACAACGACGGCCGGACGCAGGAGGCGACGGTCGAGGCGCTGCGCGAGATCCTCGTCCGCTTCTTCCCGGCGCTGGCCGGGGTGGCGGTCGCGCACGCCTGGTCGGGCGTCCTCGGGGTGCCGCGCGACTGGTGCGCCACGGTCACCCTGGACCGTTCGACGGGGCTCGGCTGGGCGGGGGGTTACGTCGGCTCCGGCGTGGCCACGGCCAACCTCGCCGCCCGCACCCTGCGCGACCTGGTGCGGCTCGACTCCGGCCAGGGCGGCCGCACCGAGCTGACCGGGCTGCCGTGGGTCGGGCACCGGGTCCGCAAGTGGGAGCCGGAGCCGCTGCGCTGGCTGGGCGTGCACGGCATGTACGCCACCTACCGCGCCGCGGACCGCCGGGAGAGCACGACGCACAGCCCCGAGTCCTCCCGGCTGGCCCGCCTGGCCGACCGAGTGGCAGGCCGCCACTGACAGCGCCGGGCTCCATGGCCGCTCCGGCCGGCCGCGCCCCGTAGTCGTAGGGGCGCGGGGAACTGCGCGCTCAGCCACGACGCTGCGCCGGACGGCCGAAGGCCCAGGGACAGCGCGGCACCCGGCGGAGCATCAGCGCGCGGCCTCCGCCTCCGCCACGGGCTCCTCAGCCGCCCCGTGTCGGGGCGCCCGGAGCGTCACCATCAGGCCCGCGACCAGGCCGGCGAGCAGCATGATGCCGGCCCCCCACCCGATGGCGACGCTGTAGCCGTGCACGACGCCTTCCTGGGTGACCAGGGCCTTCTGGGCGGGGTCGTGGAGGTGGGCGGCGACATAGGCGGTGCCGCTGCTGGTGGCGATCGTGTTGAGCAGCGCGGTGCCGATCGAACCGCCCACCTGCTGGGCGGTGTTGACGGTCGCCGAGGTCACGCCCGCGTCCTGCGGGGCGATGCCCGCGGTGGCGGTGGAGAAGACCGGCATGAAGGTCAGACCCATGCCGACGCCCATCAGCAGCAGCGCGGGCAGGATCTCGGTGGTGTACGAGGAGTGCACCGTCATCCGCGTCAGCAGCAGCATGCCCCCCGCGGCCAGCACCATGCCGGGGACCAGGAGCGCGCGCGGGGCGACGTGCGGCAGCAGCCGGGCCGCGATCTGCGTGGAGCCGACGACGATCGCCGCGGTCAGCGGCAGGAAGGCGAGCCCCGTCCGCACCGGCGAGTAGCCGAGGACGTCCTGCAGGTAGTAGGTCATGAACAGGAACAGGCCGAACATGCCGATCACGGCGAGCGCCATGGTCAGGAAGCAGCCCGCGCGGTTGCGCTCGCGCACGATGTGCAGCGGCAGCAGCGGTACCGGCGCCCTGGTCTGCCACCACACGAACGCCGCCAGCAGCACGACGCCCCCCGCGAGCAGCGCCAGCACCAGCGGGTCGGTCCAGCCCCGCGGCTGGGCCTCGCTGAAGCCGTAGACGATCGCCACCAGCCCGCCGCAGCCCAGCAGCACGCCCGGCACGTCCAGGCGGACGCCCGCGTGGCCGGGCCGGTCGTGGAGCAGGGCGAAGGCGCCGAAGACGGCGACGACCGCGATGGGGACGTTGACGTACAGGCACCAGCGCCAGTTCAGGTACTCGGTGAGCAGCCCGCCGACGATGAAGCCTATGGCCGAGCCGCTGCCGGCGAGGGCGCCGTAGATACCGAAGGCCTTCCCGCGTTCCTTGGGGTCGGTGAACGTCGTGGTCAGCAGGGACAGCGCGGACGGCGCCAGGACGGCGGCGAACACGCCCTGCAGGGCGCGGGCGCCGAACAGCATGCCCTGGCCGGTGGCGGCCCCGCCGAGCGCGGAGGCGGCGGCGAAGCCGACCAGCCCGAAGACGAACGTGCGCTTGCGGCCCACCAGGTCGGCGATCCGGCCGCCGAGCAGCAGCAGCCCGCCGAAGGCCAGCGTGTAGGCGGTGATCACCCACTGGCGGTTGCCGTCGGACATGTTCAGGTCGTGCTGGGCGGAGGGCAGCGCGATGTTCACGATGGTCGCGTCGAGGACGACCATCAGCTGCGCGAGCGCGATGACGACCAGGCCCCACCAGCGCCGGGGATCGGCGGCCGCGGGAGGGGCGTCCACGCGGGCGGACTCGCCTGTTCGGGGTGCACTCACCCGGCCAGAAGACCACGGATCGGTACCCGTTGCATCCGCAGGGGACTTGTGACCGCTCACGGTTCCAGCACCACCTTTCCTGTCGTCCGGCGCGTCTGGAGCGCCCGGTGCGCGGCCGCCGCCTCGCCGAGCGGGAAGCGCTGCACGGCCGGGACCAGCCGTCCGGCCGCCGCCTCGGTGAGGGCGCGCAGCTCCAGCGTGCGCATGGGGTCCGGTCCGCCGGCCCTGCGCATCATCACGGGGCCCAGGACCTGTTCGGAGACGCCGTCGACGAGGTGCGGCCGACCGTCGCGGATCCCCTCGGCCGACCAGCCGAAGACGAGGTGCCTGCCGCCGGGCCCGAGCAGGGCGACGCACGCGCGGGCCACCTCACCGCCCACCCCGTCGAGGACGAGGGTGGCGTGCCGTCCGCCCAGGTGGGCGCGGACCTTCTCCGCCCACCCCGGGTCCGTGTAGTCGACGGCGAGATCCGCCCCGCCGGCCCGCACCCGCGCGGCCTTCTCCGCCCCGCCGGCCAGGCCCACCACGTGGGCGCCGGCGTTCTTCGCGTACTGCACGAGCAGGCCGCCGACGCCGCCCGCGGCCGCCGGTATCACGACCACCGCGTCCGGGCCGAACTCGGCGAACTGCACGATCCCCATCACCGTGCGGCCCGTGCCGATCATGGCGACGGCCTGCGCGAAGTCCAGGTTCGCGGGGATCTCGTGCACCCGGTCGACGTCGGTGACGGCCAGCTCGGCGTACCCGCCGGGCGCGAAGCAGAGATGGGCGGTCACCCGTCTGCCCATCCACAGGCGGGCCACCCCCTCGCCCAGCGACTCGACGACGCCGGCCACCTCGCGGCCCGGCACGGTGGGCAGCCGCACCGGCTCGGGCAGCGGGCCCCGCGCGCCCTCGCGCAGGGCGGTGTCGAGCAGATGCACCCCCGCCGCCCTGACGGCGACGCGGACCTGGCCCGGGCCCGGCAGGGGGTCGTCGACCTCCTCCAGGCGCAGGTTCTCGGGCGGCCCGAAGGCGTGAAGGCGGATGGCGCGCATGCGGTGCTCCTCGTCAACCACGGCTGTCGACCGAACGCTTCCTGCCGGACAAGCTCACTCTTCAACCTCAGGCTCGCTTGAGGTCAAGCGTCCGCCGGCCCCGCCGGAGCTGTTGCCGGATCGCTCGTCCGAGGACGTGTCCGGGGATACGACGCACCGCGCGCCCGGAATGTGACATGCGCCGTTCTCGCCGGTCAGGGCGATTGTCAGTGGCGGGGTGCAGCATGGGGGGCATGGTGAGGACCAGGGCCGGCGCGACCGGTGGGAGCACAGTGAAGGGCGCGCGCCGGCCGGAGCTGCGGCTGCCGCCGCTGCGGCCGTACGACGACGGCGGGCTGGAGCCGGACGGGGACTACGACGGGCTGGAGTTCGGCCGGGCCGACCTCGCCGGGCAGGACGGCGGGGGCGCCCGCTTCCTGGACTGCGCGCTGACGGGGTGCGCGCTGGACGGGACGCGGCTGCGCCACGCCCGCCTGCTCGACTCGGTGCTGACGGCGCCGAGAGGGGTCGGCACGGACCTCGCCGAGGCCACCCTGCGCGACGTCGAGCTGATCGACGCCCGGCTGGGCGGCACCCAGCTGCACGGCGCCGTGCTGGAGCGGGTCGTGGTCCGCGGCGGCAAGATCGACTACCTGAACCTGCGCGGCGCGAAGCTCAAGGACGTCGTCTTCGAGGGCTGCGTCCTGGTGGAACCGGACCTCTACGGCGCCCGCCTGGAGCGGGTGGAGTTCGTCGACTGCGTGCTGAAGGAGGCCGACCTGACCGCGGCGGTGCTGAAGGACGTGGACCTCAGAGCGGCCGCCGCGGTCGGCATCGCCCGGGGCGTGGACCGCCTGGCGGGCGCGGTGATCAGCCCGGCCCAGCTGCTGGACCTGGCGCCGGTGCTGGCGGCCCAGCTGGGCATCCGGGTGGAGGCCTGAGAGCCGGTCCAGGGCTCACGGCACCCGGGGGAAGCGTGCCTGGAGCGTCCAGACGGCCGGGTTCTCGCCGAGGTCCTCGTGCAGGTCCACCAGGTCGGCGATCAGGTCGTGCAGGAAGTCGCGTGCCTCGCGGCGCAGTTCGGCGTGGGAGAAGGTGAGCGGGGGCTCCTCCGCCGGCATCCAGTCGGCCTCCACGTCCACCCAGCCGAAGCGGCGCTCGAAGAGCATGCGGTCCGTGGACTCGGTGAAGTCCAGCTCGGCGTGCTGGGGGCGGGCGGCGCGGGAGCCCGCCGGGTCGCGGTCCAGCCGTTCCACGATGTCGCACAGCGCCCACGCGAAGTCGAGCACCGGCACCCATCCCCAGGCTGTGGACAGTTCCCGGTCCGACTTGGTGTCGGCGAGATAGACGTCACCGCAGAACAGGTCGTGGCGCAGGGTGTGGACGTCCACGCGCCGGTAGTCCGTCTGCGGCGGATCCGGGAAGCGGTTGGAGAGGGCGTAGCCGATGTCGAGCACGTACGAGATGGTGTCACGGCCCCCTAGGATCACTGACGTGTCCCGGTCTGCACCGCTCGCCCCGATTACCACGACTGCCCCTTCTGTCCATGCCGTCCATGCCGTCCATGCCGTCCATGCCGTCCCCGCCGTCTGCCTCGCCCTCGTGCTGACCGCGTGCGGCGGCGGCGTGCACGGCGCCCCGGGCGGCTCCGGCGTCCACGACCCGTACTACCCGAAGGCGGGCAACGGCGGGTACGACGTCACCCACTACGCCCTCGACCTCGCCTACGAGCCCGGCCCGCGCCCCCGCCTGACCGGCACCGCCACCCTCACCGCCCGCGCCGCGCGGGACCTGTCCGCGTTCGACCTCGACCTGAAGGGACTGGACGTCCACGGCGTCACCGTCGAAGGCCGTCCCGCCCGCTTCAGCCGGGCCGGGCAGGAACTCACCGTCCGTCCCCACGACGGACTCGACGCCCACCACACCTTCCGCGTCACCGTCCGCTACTCCGGCGCCCCCGAGACCCTCACCGACCCCGACGGCACCCGGGAGGGCTGGCTGCCCACCGCCGACGGCGCCCTCGCGCTCGGCGAGCCGACCGGCTCCATGACCTGGTTCCCCGGCGACCACCACCCCTCCGACAAGGCGACCTACGACCTCGCCGTCACCGTGCCGAAGGGCCTGCGGGCCGTGTCCAACGGGGAGCTGACGGGCGAGACCACCCGCGGCGGCCGGACGAGGTTCACCTGGCACACCGCCGAGCCCATGGCGAGCTACGTCGCCACCCTCGCCGTAGGCCGCTACGCCGTCCGCCGCTCCACCACCCGCGACGGCCTGCCGGTGTACGTCGCCGTCGACCCGGCCGAGGCGGCGGCGAGCCGCCCGGTGCTCGCGCGCATCCCCGAGATCATGGCCTGGGCGCAGGACGCCTTCGGCCGGTACCCGTTCTCCTCCACCGGCGCGATCGTCGACGCCGCGCCCGACGTCGGCTACGCCCTGGAGACCCAGAACCGGCCGGTCTTCCCCCAGGCCCCGGACGTCGGGACCCTCGTCCACGAACTCGCCCACCAGTGGTTCGGCGACTCCGTCACCCCGAGGACCTGGCGGGACATGTGGCTCAACGAGGGCTTCGCGACCTACGCCGAATGGCTGTGGGACGAGGACCACGGCGGCCCGAGCGCCCAGCGGACCTTCGACGCGCTGTACGCCCACGGCGAGGACGAGTACCCCGGCCTGTGGGACTTCCCGCCCGCCGAGCCGGGCGACGCCGCGCACCTGTCCGGCACGCCCGTCTACCAGCGCGGCGCGATGGTCCTGCACGAGATCCGCCGGACCGTCGGCGACACCGCCTTCCGCGCCCTGCTGAGGGGCTGGGCCGCCGCCCACCGCCACGGCAACGCGGACACCGCCGACTTCACGGCGTACGTGGAGAGGACCGCGCCGCGGAAGGACTTCACCCGCGTCTGGGACGACTGGCTGTACGGACAGGGCAGGCCGGACCGCCCGTGACGGACGGCCCGGCACCGAACTCCTCTGATCTGGAGGCTAGTTGACGTTGACCGCCGTCCAGGTCGCCGCCACCGTCCGGTACTCCGCGCTGCCCGCGCCGTACAGGTCGCTCGCCGCCTGGAGGGTGGCGACCCGCGCCCCCGCGTAGTCGTCGGTCGAGGAGGTGAAGTACGTCGTCAGGGCCTTGTACCAGATCTGCTCGGCCTTGGCCCGGCCGATGCCGGCGAGCGGGCGCCTTTGCAGGTGGGGGAGTTGTAGGACACTCCGTTGACGGTCTTCGCGCCGCTGCCCTCGGACAGCAGGTAGAAGAAGTGGTTCGCCACGCCGGACGAGTAGTGCACGTCGAGCCGGGCGACCGTGCGGGACCAGTAGCCGGCGGAGGAGCCGTCCTTGCTGGGCTTGTGCCCTCGTGGTGGGGGCACGGAGGGACACGGCTGGGGCACAGCGTTGCGGCGAGCGAGGAGAGAGTGACATCCCGACCGGCCTTTTGACAGAGCGCCATCAAGGGCGGACGGTGTCTCCGGAACTCGGGGGAGTGCGGCGGAGGTTCACCGGCGGTCAGGACCTCCGGCGGCTCCCCGGGGAGCGGCTCACGCGGGCGGGGCGGACAGCTCCTTGCGCAACACCGCGCACGGCCGGCCGAGTTGCCGGTCCTCGCGGTGGTCGATCACCTCGTAGCCCAGGGAGGTCCAGAAGGCGAAGGCCCTGAGGTTGTCCTCCAGCACGGCCAGTCGTACGGCGTCCCGGCCCGCCGCGCGGAAGCCGTCCTCGACGCTCCGCGCGATCCGCCGCCCGAACCCCTGCCCGTGCACGTCCGCGTCCACCATCAGCAGACCGATCCACGGGTCCGGGTCGGCCGGGTCCGGATGGCGGGCGAGCGTGATCACGATGCCGACCACCCGCCCGCCGCTGCGGGCCAGCAGTACCTCGACGTCCGGATGCGCCAGTTCGTCGGCCAGCGCGGCCGCCACCTGCTCCGGACGGATGTCGTCCGGGTCGGGGAAATCGCCGCTGAGGGCGTGGAACTCCCGGTTGGAGGCGTAGAGACGGGTCAGCTCGGTCAGCAGCTCACCGGGAAGGGCGCCGTCGGCGGGCGACAGCCGCTCGAGGAAGATGCCGTGAACCGGCGGCCCGCCGGTCACTGCTCGCGCTCCACCCGCAGGGCCCGGAAGAGGCGGGAGGCGCCTCGCCGCGCGTCGCCCGGTGCGATGGTCATGGCGCTCGCTCCTCGTGTCTGCCGGGGCCGGTGTGGTCACCCTCACTCATGCTAGGCGGCCCGCTCAGGACCGCCCTGGAGCGGGTGCCCGGACCGCCTGGACGGCGTTCGTCGCGCGGACGCGGACGCGAACGGGGACGGGGACGGGGACGAGGACGGGGATGCGGCGCAGGTGCGGGTGCGGGGCGAGGGCCTGGGCGAGGGACGGCGGCCGACGCCGAGGCCCCCGGCCGTTTGGCCGGGGGCCTCGCTCAGCGCTCTGTGCGGCAGATGGCCGTCGGACGTGCGTCGGACGCGTCGGACGTGCGTCAGACGTTGACGCCGAAGTCCTGGGCGATGCCCACCAGGCCGGAGGCGTAGCCCTGGCCGACCGCGCGGAACTTCCACTCCGCACCGTTGCGGTACAGCTCGCCGAAGACCATCGCCGTCTCCGTGGCCGCGTCCTCCGACAGGTCGTAGCGGGCGATCTCGGCGCCGCCGGCCTGGTTGACGATGCGGATGTAGGCGTTGCGGACCTGGCCGAAGTTCTGCGAGCGGTTCTCGGCGTCGTAGATGGAGACCGGGAAGACGATCTTGTCGATGTCGGCCGGGAGACCGGCGAGGTTGACGTTGATCGCCTCGTCGTCGCCCGCGCCCTCGCCGGTGCGGTTGTCACCGGTGTGGACGATCGTGTTGTCCGGCGTCTGCTTGTTGTTGAAGAAGACGAAGTGGGCCTCGGAGTAGACCTTGCCCTGCGCGTTGACCGCGATCGCGGACGCGTCGAGGTCGAAGTCGGTACCGGTGGTGGTACGGACGTCCCAGCCAAGACCCACGGTGACGGCGGTCAGGCCCGGAGCCTCCTTGGTGAGCGAGACGTTGCCACCCTTGGACAGGCTTACAGCCATGGTTCGGGAGTCCCTTCCCTCGTTGCGTACGCGGTGCGTATCGAAAGCTACAGCTACCCCTGATGAACGCCGAGAGAGGTTCGTATGGTTCCGGATCTCTTTACCTCTTTTACCAGCCGAAAAATAGGTGACGTGGACCGGACAGAGCCGGGAACATGGAGCCCATGTCCGGTCCCTACCTGATCCGCGGCTCCGTCTCGCTCCCCGAGGCCGAGCTCATGTGGCGTTTCTCGCGCTCCTCGGGACCCGGCGGACAGCACGTCAACACCAGCGACACCCAGGTGGAACTGCGCTTCGACCTCGCCGCGACCGAGGCGCTGCCCGAGGTGTGGAAGCAGCGGGCGCTGGAGCGGCTGGCCGGGCGGCTGGTCGACGGCGTCGTCACCGTAAGCGCCTCCGAGCACCGCTCTCAGTGGCGCAATCGCGAGACCGCCGCCGTCCGTCTCGCCGCCCTGCTCGCCGAGGCCACCGCACCGCCGCCGAAGCCGCGCCGGCCGACCCGGATTCCCCGCGGGATCAACGAGCGCCGGCTGCGGGAGAAGAAGCAGCGCTCGGACACCAAGCGCGGACGCTCCGGCCGCGACTGGACGTGAACCGCACGGACGTGAACCGCACGGACGTGAACCGCGCCGGACGTGAACCGCGCCGGACGTGAACCGCGATGCCCCATGGACATCGCGGTCCGTTTACCGAACGCCTTTTGTTCCGCCGGGAAACATCGCCGTGCCCTCTCTCCTCCTGCCGCACAATGCGGCCGATGTCACATCCTCCCCGTCCCGTTCGTCCTGTCGTCGAGACCGGCCGCCGCCACACGAGGAGTTGTGACCGAATGGACGACGACGAATTCCCGAACGCCGGAAACGACGCGGAGACCACGGAATTCCTCGCTCGACGATTTGAATCCCACCGCAGCCGTCTGCACGCCGTCGCCCACCGCATGCTCGGCTCGGTCGCGGAAGCCGACGACGCCGTCCAGGAGGCGTGGTTCCGGCTCAGCCGCTCCGACACCCGGCAGGTGGACAACCTCGCGGGCTGGCTGACGACCGTGGTCGGCCGGGTCTGCCTGGACATGCTGCGCTCCCGCAGGTCCCGCGCGGAGGAACCGCTGGAGACCACCGTGCCGGCCGCCGTGACGGCCCCCGGCGACCCCGAGCAGGACGCGCTGCTCGCCGACTCCGTGGGCGTGGCGCTGCTGGTCGTCCTGCAGACGCTGACGCCCGCCGAACGGCTGGCCTTCGTGCTGCACGACCTGTTCGCGGTGCCGTTCGAGGAGATCGCGGCGATCCTCGGGCGTACCCCCGTCGCGGTCCGGCAGCTGGCCAGCCGGGCCCGGCGCCGGGTGCGGGGGGCCGAGGCTCCGGACGCCGACCTGGCGCGGCAGCGGGAGGTCGTGGACGCCTTCCTCGCCGCCGCCCGGGAGGGCGACTTCGAGGGGCTGGTGGCGGTGCTGGACCCGGACGTCCTCGCGCGGACCGAGGCCGGGGTGACCGCCGGCGCGGCGGCGGTGGCCCGGAACGCGGCGCGCTTCGCCGGCCTGGCGCGCGTGGCGCGGCCCGCCCTGGTGAACGGCGCCTCGGGCCTCGTGGTGCTGGTCGACGGGCGCGTGGAACGGGCCCTGGCCTTCACGTTCGTACGGAGCCGGATCGCCGTGCTGGACATCGCGACCGCCCCCGAGCGAGTGTCCCGGCTCGACATCAGCCTCGTATAGGCGGCCACCGGGCTCGGGCGCCGGGCACGGGCGCCGGGCACGGGCGTCGGGCTCGGGCGCCGGGGCGGGCTCGGGGCGGGCCTTGTCCGGGCGGCTGCCGGGTGCGGGGTGCCTGTTCCGGCACAGGTCTTGCCTGGCGGGCCCCGGAAGCGGGCCCGTTCGGCGTCGGCCTTCGGCGGGCGGCTGCCGGGCGACCGCCGGGCGGGTGTCGGCTCCGGGCCGATGTCGCCCTGGGCGGGCTGCCGGGCGCGACTGCCGGGCCGGGTGGCAGGCAAGGGCGGCAGGCAAGGGGGTGCGTCGGTCATGTCCGGGCGGCGGCCCGGCGGTCACGGCTCGGCGGCGGTGGTGTGCGGGCCCAGGTGGTGACTGGCACGGGTGGCCGTTCGACGTCGTCCCTGTTCAGGCGGCTACCGGGTGGTCGCGGCCGACTCCGGCCCCTGCCCGGCCGGGCCGTGGGTGCCGGCTCGGCCAAGCCCAGCCCGGGCGGCTGCCACGCGCGCCTGCCCCGCCCGCGCCCGGGGGTGGCACCGGGGCCGCCCCCGGGCGCGGGCGTGAGCCCGGCAGCGAACCCGGCGCAGGGCCGCCGCGGCCTCCCCCCGCCGCTCTCGGGAGGCCGGCACGGCACCGCTCCCGCCCAGGCGGTGGGGCCGGCTCAGCCCAGGTGGCGGTAGCGGCCGCGGAAGTACGTCAGCGGGCCGCCCTCCGCGCTCGGCAGGTCCGCCGCCAGGACGCGGCCGATCACCAGCGTGTGGTCACCCGCCGTCACCCGCTGCTCGGTGCGGCACTCCAGGGTCGCCAGGGCGCCGCCCACCAGGGGCGATCCGCTGATCCGGCCGCGGACGTGGGGGATGTCGGCGAACAGCAGCCGGTCGCTGACGCGGCCCTTCATGGCGAAGCGGCCGGCGATGTGGCGCTGGCTCTCGGACAGCACCGACACCGCCCACAGCGGCTGCTCGGCGAGCAGGTCGTCCATGCGGGAGCCCTCGCGCAGGCTGACCAGGACCAACGGCGGGTCCAGCGACACCGACATGAAGGCGGTGGCCGTCATGCCGACGTCCTCGCCGGGCGGCGCCGAGGCGTCGTCGGGGTCCAGCGGCGGCTCCTGCGCGGTCACCAGGACCACGCCCGCGGCCAGCCGGGACATCGCGGCCCGGAACTCGTCGTTGCTCACCCCCTCAGCATGCCGGGCGGCGGGCAGCGGAACGGAACGGGGCGGAGCGGCAGGAGTGTGGGACACACCGGAAACGCTAATCTCCGTTCACCGGGAACCGCATCGGACCCCGGAACCAGTCCGGTCCTAGGACCACCGGACCAATCCGCCGCGTACCCTTGTGTGGCATCTCCACAGGGCCGCAAAGCTTGCTTTCGGTAAACGCACAGCTAAAACGCGGAAACACCACTCAATTGTTCATCTTTTGCTGTGACTTGAGTCACAAGAAGCATTAATTGTTGACCCTGTGTACCGGGTGGGGAGCGCGCTGTGATTCAGTGGCGGGGAAGATGCAAGGGCACCACTGAACCACAAGCGCCGATGAGCACCCTTGATTCGCTGCGAGGTCTCGGGGGGAGGGCGAGCATGGAGACCGAGTCGGAGCCCTACGTCCGTCTCACGACCCTGCGACGACTGCATCAGGTCATGGCGGACATGAACACCGCCCGCAGCCTGGCGGACACGCTGCAGACCGTCGCCGACGGTGTGGTCAACGGCCTCGGCTACGAGCTGGCGTGCGTCAACCTGGTGCGCCCGGACGGCGACCTCGTCGTCGCCGCCTTCGCGGGCAACCCGGCCGCCGAGGCGCTGATCACCGGCCGCGTCGGCTCCCGCGACTCCTGGGAGCGCCGCCTGAGCATGGGCGAACGCTGGGGCGACCTGGTCTTCATCCCGCACACCGAGGGCTGGGTCCTCGACGACGACGACGTGCCGCAGTGGTACACCGACGGGCCCGCGCCCCGCTTCGAGGACGAGTGGCACCCCTCCGACCGCCTCTTCGCGCCCATGTACACCCCCGGCGTGCCGGGCGGCTCCCCCGGCGAGCTGATCGGCGTGCTGTCCGTGGACCGGCCGCGCAACGGCCGCCGCCCCGGCGAGTGGGGCCGCGAAGCGCTCCAGATGTACGCCTTCCAGGCCGCGATCGCGATCAGCAACGCACGGCTGCGCTCCAACATGCAGCGCGCGCTGGTGCGGCTGGAACGCGAGCAGCAGGCCCTGCGGGCCAGCGAGGAGAGCTTCCGGCAGGCCTTCGAGTACGCCCCCTCCGGCATGGCCATCGCCGAGCTGGGCGGCGACCAGCACGGCCGTATCCTGCGCACCAACGACGCGCTGTGCCGCCTGCTGGGCCGCCCCGCCTCCGCGATGCGCCGCTACTCCTTCTCCGACCTCGTCCACCCCGAGGACATAGGCACCCTGCTGCGCACCTCCGCCGAGGGCGGCCGTGCGGAGCTGCGCCTCGGCCGCCGCGACGGCACCTACGTCTGGGTGTCCCTGCGCAGCAGCGTCGTCGCCGACGCCGCCGACGGACCCCGTTTCCTGCTCACCCACGTCGAGGACATAGAGGAGCGCAAGCGCCGCGAGCTGCAGCTCGCCCACCGCGCCTCCCACGACTCGCTCACCGGCCTGCCGAACTCGGCCGAGCTGCGCTCCCGCCTCTCCTCCCGGCTGTGCCGGCGTCCCGCCCAGCCGGACGCCCCGGCGTCCCTGGACGCGGCCTACGGCCACCCCGCATACGAATCCAGCGGCCACGGCTTCGACTTCCGGCCGGACGCCGAGCACTACGACGCCTACGACCACCACGTGCACACGATCGCCCCCGAGGGCGAGCGCGACGACGGCACCAAGGGTCTCGCGGTCCTCTTCTGCGACCTCGACGGCTTCAAGTCGATCAACGACCGGTTCGGGCACAACGCCGGCGACGCGGTCCTCATCGAGGTCGCCCGGCGGCTCACCCGGGGCGTGCGCGACGGCGACACCGTCGCCCGCCTCGGCGGCGACGAGTTCGTCGTGCTCGCCGACGGGCTCGGCCGGGCCGACGCCCAGGACCTCGCCGTCCGCCTGCGCAACGAGATCATCCAGCCCATCCGGGTCGACGGCCGGGCCATGCGCGTCGGCGCCAGTTTCGGCATCGGCTGGGCGCACTGCGGCATGACGGCCGACGAAGTGCTGAAGTCCGCCGACGAGCGGATGTACGTAGAGAAACGATCTCGTCCCAAACAGCACAGACGGGCGGGATGACCCGCAGGTCAGCGAGGTGATGCGAGCTGCGTCACCCGTTCGGGTCATCAGGTGGGGGTAGGCTCGCCATCCGACCTCACGTATCGCATCCGCCCCGCACCTGTTGAGGAGTACCAAGGGATGACGTCCGGCAACAACGGCGCCAGCACGCCCGAGGACGACGACCCGTTCGGCTACCTCTACGCCGACGGGCAGGCCAACGGAGCCCAGCCGCCCTCCGGTGGCGGCTACGGCTACCCGAACTCGGTCAACCGGGTGCGCGCGGTCGGCCAGCGCCAGTACGGCCAGCCGACGGCCCCGACCGCGCCGTACGGCCAGGCCCCGCAGCAGCAGGGCGCCTACGGCCAGCCGAACGCCCACTACGCCGCGCCGGAGACCCTTCCCGGCGGCGCTCCCACCGGCCGGCAGCAGACGCAGGGCGGCGGCGGGCGCGGCCGCGGCCCCAACACCAAGGGGCTGCTGATCGGCGCGATCGCGGTGGTCGCCGCGGTCGTCATCGGCATCGGCGTGGCCATGCTGGGCGGCGACTCCGGCAACGACGACGCGGGCGACGGCGGCGCGACCCCGACCGCCTCCCAGAGCGCCGAGCCGAGCACGTCCCCGAGCGCCAGCAAGGCGGCGCAGACGGAGCTGCCGAAGATCGACGCGAAGGCCCTCAACCTCGCGCCGGGCGTGACGACGGCATCCGACGTCGAGGGCGCGAGCGCCGACGGCGGCATATACGTCACCGGCCTCAACAACGTCGGCGCCTCGGTCACCTGGACCGTCGACGGCATCCCCGAGGCCGGCGTCTACACCCTCTTCGCGGGCTACAGCGTCCCCGGCAAGGACCAGAGCATGACGCTCACCATCAACGGCAAGGTCTTCGGCAGCAAGCTGAACCTGGGCAACTTCGCCAAGGCCTCGGAGGGCGACTACGCCAAGGGCTGGACGCAGACGTACGCCTACCCGAGCCTCAACAAGGGCTCGAACACCATCAGCCTGTCCTGCCAGGACGGCGACCAGTGCGACGTGCTGCTGGACCAGTTGTGGCTGAAGGCGGGCCAGGTCAAGCGGTAGCGCTCCGCGCTCCGCGGGTTGGCCGGAAACGGCGTCCGCCGTCCGCCGTCCGCGGCGCCGTCGTGGCCGGTCGCGCAGTTCCTCGCGCCCCTTCGGGGCGCTGCCGGGCCGTTTCGTGTGGTCTTTCAGGGAGGCTGTGGTCAGGCTGCGGTGGCCAGGCCGGTTACTGCCACGTGGGTCAGGAGGGCGTGGTACGTCGTGGGGTCGAACTCGCCTGCGGCCGGGGCCGCTGCCGTGGCCGCCGACAGGGCGACCGCGCGGGCCAGGCGGTCGGGCCAGGGGAGCTGTTCGACCAGGCCCGACAGCAGGCCGGCGACCACCGAGTCGCCCGCGCCGGCCGGGTTGCCGTGCACGCGGGCCGGCGGCGCGGCGCGCCACAGGCCCTCCGGGGCCGTCGCCAGCAGGCCCTCCGCGCCGAGGGACGCCACGACCGCCCGGGCGCCGCGCCTGCGGGCGTCCTGCGTGGCGCGCAGCGGATCGTGGGAACCGGTCAGCTCGGCCAGCTCGTCGGCGTTCGGCTTGATCAGGTCGGGGCGCGCGGCGACCCCGCGGCGCAGCGGCTCCCCGCTGGTGTCCAGCAGCACGGGCACCCCGGCCGCCCGCGCGGTCCGCACCAGCCCGGCGTACGCGCCCACCGGGACGCCCGGCGGCAGGCTGCCGCACAGGGCCACCGCGGACGCCGACGCCAGCAGGTCCTCGTACGCGTCCAGGAACGCGGACCACTCGGCGGGCGTGATGTGCGGACCGGGCTCGTTGAACTGGGTGGTGTCGCCGGTGCGCTCGTCGACGACGGCGACGGTGCGCCGGGTCGCGCCCTCGACCGGGACCAGCGCGTCCACCACACCCGCGGTGGCCGTCAGCCGCTCCTGGAGCAGGCGCCCGGTGGCGCCGCCCGTGAAGCCGGTGACCGTCGTCTCGTGCCCGAGGGCCGCCAGCACCCGCGCCACGTTGACGCCCTTGCCGCCGGGCCGTTCGGTCACCTCGGCGATCCGGTGGGAGGCGTGCGGGCGCAGCGTCCCGACGCGGTAGGTGATGTCGAGAGCGGTGTTCAGCGTGACCGTGAGGATCACCTGGGCCGACCTCCCCCGGAAGTGCGTGTGCGTTTTGATCTGTCTGCGCCGGCGCCCGGTCGTGCCGGACGGGCGGCGGCCCTTCCATTCTCCCAGGACACCGCCGCCGCCAACAGCCGGACAGATCATCCCAGTTGCGGATCGACCACCCATTCGCCCCGGCGCATGACGCCCTTGAGGGCGAACTCCGCGTCCAGCAGCACCAGGTCGGCGTCCTTGCCGGGCTCCAGCGAGCCCACGCGGTCGTCCACGCCCAGCAGCCTGGCCGGGTTCGCGGAGACGGCCGCGACCACGTCCTGCACGGGCAGCCCGTCGACCGTCACCGCCCGCTGGAAGGCCCGGTCCAGCGTCAGCGTCGACCCCGCGATCGAGCCGCCCTCCACCAGGCGCGCCACGCCGCCCGCGACCTCGACCTCCAGCGGGCCGAGCATGTAGCGCCCGTCGCCGAAGCCGGCCGCGTCCATGGCGTCGGTGATGAACGCCACCCGCGCCGCCCCCGCGTGGTGGAACGCCAGCTGGAGGGCGGCCGGGTGCAGGTGCGTGCCGTCGTCGATCAGCTCGACGGTGATCCGCTCGTCCTCCAGCAGCGCGGCGATCGGGCCGGGGGCACGGTGGCCGAGCGGCGGCATCGCGTTGAACAGGTGCGTGGCGACCGTGGCGCCCGCCCGCACGGCCTGCACCGTCTGCTCGTAGGTCGCGTCGGTGTGCCCGATCGCCGCGATCACACCGTGCTCCGCGAGCAGCCGTACGGAGTCGATCCCGCCCGGCAGTTCGGCGGCGAGGGTGACCATCTTCGCCCGGCCGCGCGCCGCGTCGATCAGCTTGCGGACCTCCGCCGGATCCGGGTCGCGCAGCAGTTCCTCGGAGTGGGCGCCCTTGCGGCACGGGGAGATGAAGGGGCCCTCGAAGTGGACGCCGGCGATGTCCCCCTGCTCGGCCAGCTCGCTCAGCAGCCCGGCGCGCCGCACGAGGAAGTCCATGTCCCCGGTGACGGTCGAGGCGACCAGCGTGGTCGTCCCGTGCAGGCGGTGGGTGTGGATGCCTTTGAGGACGTCGTCGACCGTGCCCGAGGTGAAGGAGGCCCCGCCGCCGCCGTGGTTGTGCATGTCGACGAAGCCGGGGACCAGCCAGTGGCCGGTGACGTCCACCGTCTCCGCGTCCATGGCCTCGGCGTCCAAGGCCTTGGCCGCCGTGGTCTCCGCGTGCGTGCTCCCCGAGCCCGCGGAGGCCGAGCCCGCGGAGGCCGAGCCCGCGGAGGCCGAGTTCGCGGGGGCCGCGCCCGCCGAGGCCGAGCCCGCGGGGGCCGCGTCCGCGATCCGGGTGCCCTCGACGATCACCCGGCCGTCGTCCACGATCCCGGTGGGCAGCACCACCCGGGCACCGGCTAGAACCTTTCTAGGGGCCATCAGGTGGTTACCTCCGTACGGTCGGTGGATTCGAGGAGATCCCAGGCCATGAGCCCGGCGCCGAGGCATCCGGCGGTGTCGCCGAGGGCCGCGGGGACGATCGGCGGGAGGGCCTGGAAGGTGACCCGCCGGCGGACGGCCTCCCGCAGCGGCGCGAACAGGGTCTCCCCCGCCTCCGCGAGCCCGCCGCCGATGACGATCGTGCGCGGGTCCAGCAGGGTGAGCGCGGTGACCAGTCCGTCGGCGAGCGCGTCCACGGCGTGCCGCCAGACCCCGACGGCGTCCGGGTCGCCGGCCGCGACGGCCGCGGCGCAGTCCGCCGCGTCCGCGTCCGCCCTCCCGCAGGCCGCCGCCCACGCCTCGCCGACGGCCGCCGCGGACGCGTACCGCTCCAGGCAGCCGCGCTGCCCGCACGGGCACGGGGCCCCGCCGGGGCGCACCACGATGTGGCCGATCTCGCCCGCGGTGCCGTGCGCGCCCGCCTCCACCCCGCCCGCGATGCCGATGGCGCCCGCGATGCCGGTGCCGAGCGGCACGAACAGGAAACGGTCGGCGCCCTCGCCCGCGCCGATCCGGCCCTCGGCGAGGCCGCCGGTGCGCACGTCGTGGCCGAGGGCCACCGGGACGCCGAGCCGCGCGCCGAGCAGGTCGCGCAGGGGAACGTCGCGCCAGCCGAGGTTGGCCGCGTAGACGGCCGTGCCGCGCGCCTCGTCGACCACGCCGGGGACGGCGACGCCCGCGGCGAGAGCGGGCTCGCCGAGGTGTTCGACACCGTGGTCGCGCAGTGCGGCGGCGAAGCCGAGGATGCCCTCGACGACGGCGTCCGGTCCGCGCTCGCGTCCGGTCGCCCGGCGGGCCCGGTGCAGCAGGGTGCCGTCCGCTCCGACCAGGGCGGCCTTCATCCCGGTGCCGCCCACATCGAGGGCGATGACGTGTCTCACGCAGGACAGTGTGACCCCCCGACCCGCAAGAGGTCTAGTCCATTCGCGTGGTGTAGACCTATCATCTCCAGATGATCAACGGCGACGGTACGAAGGTGAGGTCACGAGCGGTGCAGCGGCGCGGGACAGGAACGATCGCGGTGGCGTCCGCGCTGGGCATGGCGGTGGTCCTCGGCGGCTGCGGCCTCTCCGGAGGCCCGGCGGACGACGTCACGCTGACCCTGGTCGCCGCCGACTACGGCGACTCCGCCGCCAACAGCTCCCGGAAGTACTGGGACCGCCTGGCCGAGGAGTACGAGAGCGCGCACGACGGCGTCAAGGTGAAGGTCAGCGTCTACTCCTGGAACGACGTCGACCGCAAGGTCGAGCAGCTCGTCGCCGCCGGCCGGGCCCCCGACATGGCGCAGATCGGCGCGTACGCCGACTACGCCGACCGGGGCCTGCTCTACCCGGCCGACGACCTGCTCTCCATCAACACCCAGGCCGACTTCGCCAACCAGTTCGTCACCGCCGGGCAGGTCAAGGACGTCCAGTACGGCATGCCGTTCGCCGCGTCCACGCGCCTGCTGTTCTACAACAAGACCCTCTTCCAGCAGGCCGGGCTCACCCCGCCGACGACCTGGGACCAGCTCGCCGCCGACGCCCGGGCGCTGAAGGACCGGGGCGTGAAGTACCCGTACGCGCTGCCGCTGGGGCCGGAGGAGGCGCAGGCGGAGACGCTGCAGTGGCTGCTGAGCGGCGGCGGCGACTACACGGACAGCTTCGGCACCTACTCCCTCGACTCCCCGCAGAACGTCCGCACCTTCACCTGGCTCAAGGACGAACTGGTCGGCAAGGGCCTGACCGGCCCGGTCGCACCCGGCAGCCTCAACCGCGCCGACGCCTTCGCCGCCTTCGCCGACGGCGACGTCGGCATGCTCAACGGGCACCCCTCGCTGATGCAGACGGCCGGGAAGAAGGGCGTGAAGTTCGGCATGGTGCCGATGCCCGGAGCGAACGGCGGGAGCAGGGCCGCCCTGGGCGTGGCCGACTGGATGATGGCCTTCAAGAAGAACGGCCACGCCGAGCAGATCGGCGACTTCCTCGACTTCGTCTACAGCGAGAAGAACGTCCTCGCCTTCTCCCGCGAGTACGACCTGCTGCCCGTCACCACCTCCGCGTCCGAGGCGATGAGCGCCGCCGGCCAGGACGCGGCCCTCAAGCCGTTCCTCACCGAACTCCCGCTCTCCAAGCTCTACCCGGTCGGCGAGACCTCCTGGGCCCAGGTCGCCGCGGCGGTCAAGAGACGCATAGGCCAGGCCGTCGCCCCCGGCGGCAGCCCGGCGGCGGTCCTCGGCCGGCTCCAGGCGACGGCGTCCGCGGCGCAGCGCGCCCGGTAGGCGCTGTCGGCGGCGGGAGCTACCGTGCCGGACATGGACCACGACCAGCTGGGCGAACGCGAGCAGGCGATCCTCGCCCTGGAACGCCGCGGCTTCCCGGGCCCCGGCGCGAAGGAGCGCGCGATCCGCGAGGAACTGGGCCTGGCCCCCGTCCGCTACTACCAGCTCCTCAACGCCCTCCTGGACGACGAACGCGCCCTCGCCCACGACCCGGTCACGGTCAACCGGCTCAGACGAGTACGCGCCCACCGCAGAACAGAACGCTGAACCCCCCACGCGGCCGCACAGCCGCCCACCAGGTGCTCCCCGGGCCCGCCCACCGACGGCACCGAGCCCGCCGCCGAGTACCCGCGAGCCGGGGCCGTCGAGCCGCCTCGGGCAGCCGGGGCCAGGGGAATGGGCTGTTCTGCCCCCGGGTGTCGGCGCGGCGCCCCAGCGCCCGTCACTGCACCTGGGGCGTGCGGCCCGGCGCGTGCGTGTGCCCCGGCGCCCGAGCCCCCTGCCCGCGCGCCGTCAGGCACTCCCGCCGTCAGCGCCCGCGTGCCGGCAGGCGCCCGTGCTGGAGGCGCTGGGGTTCGCGAGGGCGTTCGCGGTGGGGCGGCTGTGACGTGTCGTCGGGCAGGCGTGCGGGGTGGGTCGCGCGGTTAGGGTCACCGTATGGGCATCCATACGGACACGGACTCGACGCACCCCCAGGACCCTCTGCCGACGCCCGTCACGGCTGCCGGCCGCGACGGACTCGCCGCCGTTCTCGCGCATCCCGAGAAGTCGGTGATCGCCCTCGACTTCGACGGCACCCTCGCCCCGATCGTCGCCGACCCCGAGCAGGCCCGCGCTCACCCGGACGCGGTCCCCACGCTCGCCGCCCTCGCCCCGAAGGTCGCCGCCGTCGCGGTCGTCACCGGCCGCCCGGCCGGTGTCGCCGTCCGCTACGGCGGCTTCGCCGGCGTCCCCGGCCTGGAGCACCTCGTCGTCCTCGGCCACTACGGCGCCGAACGCTGGGACGCGGCCAGCGGCCGGGTCAGCGCCCCGGCCCCGGACCCCGGCGTCGCCGCCGTCCGGGCCGAGCTGCCCGGGTTCCTCGACCGGATCGGCGCCTGGCAGGGCACCTGGATCGAGGAGAAGGGCCGGGCGGTCGCCGTGCACACCCGCCGCGCCGGCGACCCGCAGGCCGCCTTCGAGGCGCTGCGCGAACCGCTGGCCGGCCTCGCCGCCCGCCACGGCCTGGTCGTGGAACCCGGCCGCCTGGTCCTCGAACTGCGCCCGCCCGGCATCGACAAGGGCGTCGCCCTGCTCGAATACGTGCGCGACGTCTCCGCCGGCGCCGTCCTCTACGCCGGCGACGACCTCGGCGACCTGCCCGCCTTCGCCGCCGTCGACAAGCTCCGCTCCGACGGCGTCCCCGGGCTGCTGGTGTGCAGCGGCAGCGACGAGGTGACCGAGCTGCGGGAGCGCGCCGACGTCGTGGTGGACGGCCCGGCAGGCGTCGTACGGCTGCTCAGCGCGCTCGCGGATCAGCTCGGCTGACCGCTGCCCGGCCCACCCGGTTCGCGCAGCGCGTTCAGCTGGTCCAGGAACCACTGGGCAGGGGGGAGCGCGGTCGCCGCCTCGGCCAGCCGCTTCGAGCGTGCGGCCCGCTCCTCCGCCGGCATCGTCAGCGCCTCGTGCAGCGCCCGCGCCGTCTCGACCACGTCGTACGGATTGACCGTGATCGCGTCCACGCCCAGCTCCGCGAAGGCCCCCGCCTCCCGCGACAGCACCAGCGCGCACCCGGCGTCGGAGACGACCGGCACCTCCTTGGCGACCAGGTTCATGCCGTCGCGGATCGGGTTGACCAGCGCCACGTCGGCCAGCCGGTACGCGGCCAGCGAGCGGGCGAAGTCGTCCTCGACGTGCAGCAGGACCGGCGTCCAGCCCGGCGTGCCGTACCGCTCGTTGATCTCCCGCGACAGCCGCTGCACCTCGGCGGTGTAGTCCCGGTACACGGCGAGGTCCTGCCGCGACGGGTAGGCGAACGCGACGTGCACGACCCGCTCCCGCCACTCGGGGCGGTCGTCGAGGAGCTGCCGGTAGGCCAGCAGCCCGCGCACGATGTTCTTCGACAGCTCGGTCCGGTCGACCCGGACGATCGTCCGGCGTCCCGCGCCGATCTCCTCGCGCAGGGCCGTCATCCGCTCCTCGACGTCCGTCTCGCGTGAGCGGGCGCGCAGGAAGTCCGCGTCCGCGCCGAGGCCGTGCACGCCGATCCGCGTGTCGCCGAGACCGCCGGGGAGGTCCGCGCAGCACGCGGTGAACGCGTCCGCCCAACGGCGGGTGAGGAAGCCGAGCCGGTCGGCGCCGAGCATGCCGCGGAGCAACTGGACCCGGATGTCGTCCGGCAGCATCCGGAAGTACGCGTCGGGCGCCCACGGCGTGTGCGAGAAGTGCCCGATGCGCAGGTCCGGCCGCAGCTCCCGCAGCATCCCCGGCACCAGGCACAGGTGGTAGTCCTGCACCAGCACCGCGGCGCCCTCGGCCGCCTCCTCGGCCAGCGCCTCGGCGAAGGCCCGGTTGTAGGTCTCGTAGGCCGCCCACTGGCGCCGGAACTCCGCGTCGAAGACGGGCTCCAACGGCGTCTGGTACAGCATGTGGTGCACGAACCACAGCACCGAGTTGGCGATGCCGTTGTAGGCGTCGGCGTGCACGTCGGCCGGGACGTCCAGCATCCGCACGCCGTCCTCGCCGACCCCGCGGCGCACCGCCTCTCTGTCCCCGTCACCCAGCGCGGAGCACACCCACAGGGCGCCCGCCTCCGGCCCGATGGCCGACAGACCGGAGACCAGTCCGCCCCCGCCCCGCTTGGCGAACAGCGAGCCGTCCTCCCGCACCTGGTACGAAACGGGCCCGCGGTTGGACGCGACCAGCACCTGATGAGCGGCACCGCGCGCGGAACCAGCGGACGAGGAGGCGGAAGGGGACGGGGAAGCGGCAGGGGAGGGAGAAGCAGAAGGGGAAGGGGAAGCCGAGGAAGCCATAAGCCCAAACTAGCCCGGCCGCGGATTGCTCAAACGTGCGTCCGGTTTCCCCGCCCGCACGAGTGTCGCGAGACGCCAGATCCGGCCGACGGACGCCGCCACCCGCAAGCCCACGGCGCCCCGGCAGCGCCCGAAGGGGCGCGGGGAACTGCGCGACCGGCCACGACGGTGCCGCAGATGACTGACGGCGCGGCGCGGCAGGGTCGGTGGCACCTTCGCGGCGGCCTGGCAGCGCCCGTAGGGGCGCGGGGAACTGCGCGACCGGCCACGACGGTGCCGCAGACGACTGACGGCGCGGCAGGGTCGGTGGCACCTTCGCGGCGGCCTGGCAGCGCCCGTAGGGGCGCGGGGAACTGCGCGACCGGCCACGACGGTGCGGCAGACGACTGACGGCGCGGCGCGGCAGGGTCGGTGGCACCTTCGTGGCGGCCTGGCAGCGCTCCGTAGGGGCGCGGGGAACTGCGCGACCGGCCACGACGGCGCGGCAGACGCCCGCCGGCATGCCGCGGCACGGCACGGCATGCCGCCGCACCACCAGCGGAGCGCTCACGCCACCTTGCGGGTCTGGTACTCCGCCAGTTCCGCCATCGGCGGCCGTTCCTCCGTGTCCACGGAGTAGGTGCGCGGCTCGAAACCGTCCTCGCCGCGTTCGAACTGGGTGAGCGCGGGCCGGATGAGGTGGCCGCGGGCCAGACGGAGCTGGGCGGTGCGGTAGATCGCGGCGGCCATCCGGCCGAGCGCCTGCCCGTCCTGGTGCCGGTGCTTGCGCACGCCCACGTCGACCTGGGCGAGGGCGTCCAGGCCCACCAGGTGCAGGGCGTCGACCAGCATGCCCAGCTCCACCCCGTAGCCGACCGGGAAGGGCAACTGCTCCAGCAGGCTGCGGCGGGCGGCGTACTCGCCGCCGAGCGGCTGCACGAACCCGGCCAGCTGCGGCCAGTGCATGTTCAGCAGCGGGCGCGCCATCAGCTCGGTGACCCGGCCGCCCTGGCCCGCCGCGCCGCCGAGCGGACGGTCGTACATCGCCTTGACCAGATCGACCCCGGGGTCGGTGAGCAGCGGGCCCACGATCCCGGAGACGAAGTCGGAGGAGAACTCCTTCAGGTCGGCGTCGATGAAGCAGACGATGTCCCCGCTCGTGACGAGCAGGGAGCGCCACAGCACCTCCCCCTTGCCGGGGACGGCGGGTATGCGCGGCAGGATGTCGTCGCGGTGGACCACCCGCGCGCCCGCCGCCGCGGCGACCTGGGACGTGCGGTCGGTGGACCCGGAGTCGACGACGACGATCTCGTCGACGAGCGGGACCTGCTGCATGAGGTCGTGACGGATGACCGCGACGATGTCGCCGACCGTCCCCTCCTCGTTGAGCGCGGGCAGCACGACACTGACCGACTGGCCCGTGCGCTGCTTGGCAGCCAGGACCATGTGCAGCGGCCGGTCGGTCACGGACCAGGAGCGGGTTTCCAGCCAGCGCTCGACTTCGTTCAGCACAGTGCGCGGCTCCTCTGCGTTCTCTCGGCGAGCGGACCCTGTGATCCATCTCGCGGTTCGGACGGCTATCTCAACTGTCCTGGCCTTCGGTTACAGTCTTGAACAACGCTGATGACCATCGCATGTCGGGGGTCGCCACGCGCTCACAACCGAATACCGCTCATCCAGAGGGGCAGAGGGACACGGCCCGATGAAGCCCCGGCAACCCTCCAGCCGGTTCTCGTACCGATCACCGTTGATCGCCGCGCGAGGCTCCCGGCTAGGGAAGGTGCCAAATCCGTCTCACGGCGAGATGCGTCGTGAGGAAGATGAGGAGAAAGGGCCTCGCCTCACATGGCTGTGCAGACTGTTGCAAGCACCACGGACTCCACCGTAGACCTCGGCCCCGCCGCGGCTCTGTCCTGTCGCGAATGCGGCCACCGCGTCCCCCTCGGACCGGTCTTCGCCTGCGAGGAGTGTTTCGGCCCGCTGGAGATCGCGTACGACTTCTCGGCCTACGACACCGAGGAGCTCCGCAGGCGCATCGAGGCGGGACCCGCGAACATCTGGCGTTACGCGCCGCTGCTGCCCGTCCCCGCGGACGTGGCCGACAAGCCCAACCTGAACCCGGGCTGGACCAAGCTCGTCAAGGCCGACAACCTCGCCCGCGAGCTCGGCGTGACCGGCGGGCTGTATGTGAAGGACGACTCCGGCAACCCGACGCACTCCTTCAAGGACCGTGTGGTCGCCCAGGCCCTGGAGGCCGCCCGCGCCTTCGGCTTCACCACCCTCTCCTGCTCCTCCACCGGCAACCTGGCCGGCGCCGTCGGCGCCGCGGCCGCCCGCGCCGGCCTCCGTTCCTGCGTGTTCATCCCGCACGACCTGGAGCAGGGCAAGGTCGTCATGGCCGCCATCTACGGCGGCGACCTCGTCGGCATCGAGGGCAACTACGACGACGTCAACCGCTTCTGCTCCGAGCTCATCGGCGACCCGGCCGGCGAGGGCTGGGGCTTCGTCAACGTCAACCTGCGGCCGTACTACGCGGAAGGGTCCAAGACCCTGGCGTACGAGGTGTGCGAGCAGCTCGGCTGGCGGCTGCCGGACCAGATCGTCATCCCCATCGCCTCCGGCTCGCAGCTCACCAAGGTCGACAAGGGCCTCCAGGAGCTGATCAAGCTCGGGCTCGTCGAGGACAAGCCGTACAAGATCTTCGGCGCGCAGGCGCTGGGCTGCTCGCCGGTGTCCACCGCCTTCAAGGCCGGCCACGACGTGGTCCGCCCGCAGAAGCCGGACACCATCGCCAAGTCCCTCGCCATCGGCAACCCGGCCGACGGCCCCTACGTCCTCGACATCGCCCGCCGCACCGGCGGCGCCGTGGAGGACGTCACCGACGAGCAGGTCGTCGACGCGATCAAGCTGCTCGCCCGGACCGAGGGCATCTTCGCCGAGACGGCGGGCGGCGTGACGGTCGGCGTGACGAAGAAGCTGATCGACAACGGCGTCCTCGACCCCACGAAGACCACCGTCGTCCTCAACACCGGCGACGGCCTGAAGACGCTGGACGCGGTGGCCGGCACCGGCCTCACCGCGACCATCCGCCCCAACCTTGAGTCGTTCCGAGAGGCCGGCCTCGCTTGACCTCCTCCTCGGTGTCCCGGGGAGTCCAGTGGTCACCCGCTGGGCTTCCTGCTTCCCGGCCGACCGCCCCCGGGCCGGACCCAAGCCGAGGTCTTACGCCGGCTCCACAGGCCGAAACCGCCGGCCCGGCGGCCGAAACGCAAAGTAGTCTTGTAGTCACTGGAGGTCAAACCGCATGAGCGTGACCGTTCGCATCCCCACCATCCTGCGCACCTACACCGGCGGTCAGGCCGAGGTCCCCGCCGAGGGCGCGACCCTCGCCGAGGTCATCGCGGATCTGGAGAAGAACCACACGGGCATCGCCGCCCGCGTCCTGGACGACCAGGGCAAGCTGCGCCGCTTCGTCAACGTCTACGTCAACGACGACGACGTCCGCTTCGAGCAGGGCCTGGAGACCGTCACCCCCGACGGGGCCGGCGTCTCCATCATCCCGGCCGTCGCGGGCGGCTGACCTGGCCGTTCGTTTACCGCCGGTAACGACGGTGACGCAGAGTTCTGACCGATTGCCCCCTCCGTGAGAGAAGCGGAGGGGGCAATTCTGTATGGTTGAGCGCGGTACAGTTGGGGAACCCACCCCCGGCTCCGCGCGCCGGACGCGATCAGTGCCCGCTCCGATGCGTCGAGAAATAGCCAAAGTGTGCGAGTCTTTTGCGCCATTCGCTCTTTATGTGCGGCCCGACTTGCCCTGAATTCGGGGGAATTCTTACTACATTCCGGACCCCTTCCGTCCGGAATTCTCGTCCGACTGACCTGTTGCAGACGGCAGTTGGGCAGATACATTCGGCCGCGGTCGACGCGTTCCGGCGCACGCCCCCAATCCGTGGGGGGTGAGGTCTGACCCGGATCCGCGAAGTGCGGGTCCGTGCAAGGGCCAGTAATAGGGGAGTTAGGCATGGCTCAGGGCACCGTCAAGTGGTTCAACGCGGAGAAGGGGTACGGCTTCATCGCGGTCGACGGTGGTGCGGATGTTTTCGTCCACTACAGCGCCATCCAGATGGACGGGTACCGCACCCTGGAAGAGGGCCAGCGGGTGGAGTTCGAGATCTCGCAGGGCCAGAAGGGCCCGCAGGCCGACATGGTGCGCGTCACCGCCTGATACGCGCGACCGACCGAACCGCAGCGACGTCTTCCGTCGAAGGGCCCGTACCTCCCGGGGTACGGGCCCTTCGTCCTGCCCGCACGCACGTTCGCGGGCGAGGAAGCCCCCGCCCGCAACGCGGGCGCGTCTTGCTCCCGCCCGTCACCCGACCGCCACCCCCCAACGAGCCCGCTCCGCGGGCGCGTCTTGCACTCGGAGGGGTCGAGTGCTAATCATTGGCGTTAGCACTCTGAAGGTGAGAGTGACAACGAAGGACCGGGTCGGTGAGGCCCGCAGGCCGGGTGGGGCAAGGAACCACGAGGCAGGCGAGCCGTCCGTCGCGGGCGCGGGCGCGGTCCGAAGGAATCACCCCCAGTCCTGGAGGGACCACTTCACATGGCCAAGATCATCGCGTTCGACGAGGAGGCGCGGCGCGGCCTCGAGCGCGGCATGAACCAGCTCGCGGACGCCGTGAAGGTGACGCTCGGCCCCAAGGGTCGCAACGTCGTCCTCGAGAAGAAGTGGGGCGCCCCCACGATCACCAACGATGGTGTCTCCATCGCCAAGGAGATCGAACTCGAGGACCCGTACGAGAAGATCGGCGCCGAGCTGGTCAAGGAAGTCGCCAAGAAGACGGACGACGTCGCCGGTGACGGTACGACCACGGCGACCGTGCTCGCCCAGGCGCTCGTGCGCGAGGGTCTGCGCAACGTAGCCGCCGGCGCCAACCCGATGGCACTCAAGCGCGGTATCGAGAAGGCCGTCGAGGCCGTCTCCGCCGCCCTGCTGGAGCAGGCCAAGGACGTGGAGACCAAGGAGCAGATCGCCTCCACGGCCTCCATCTCCGCCGCCGACACGCAGATCGGCGAGCTCATCGCCGAGGCGATGGACAAGGTCGGCAAGGAAGGCGTCATCACCGTCGAGGAGTCGCAGACCTTCGGTCTGGAGCTCGAGCTCACCGAGGGCATGCGCTTCGACAAGGGCTACATCTCGGCGTACTTCGCCACCGACATGGAGCGTATGGAGGCCGTCCTCGACGACCCGTACATCCTGATCGCCAACTCCAAGATCTCCTCGGTCAAGGACCTGCTCCCGCTGCTGGAGAAGGTCATGCAGTCGGGCAAGCCGCTGCTGATCATCGCCGAGGACGTCGAGGGCGAGGCCCTGTCGACCCTGGTCGTCAACAAGATCCGCGGCACCTTCAAGTCCGTCGCCGTCAAGGCCCCGGGCTTCGGCGACCGCCGCAAGGCCATGCTCGGCGACATCGCCATCCTCACGGGCGGCGAGGTCATCTCCGAGGAGGTCGGCCTCAAGCTGGAGAACGCGACCCTGGACCTCCTGGGCCGCGCCCGCAAGGTCGTCATCACCAAGGACGAGACCACCATCGTCGACGGCGCCGGCTCCGCCGACCAGGTCGCGGGCCGCGTGAACCAGATCCGCGCCGAGATCGAGAACAGCGACTCCGACTACGACCGCGAGAAGCTGCAGGAGCGCCTGGCCAAGCTGGCCGGCGGTGTCGCGGTCATCAAGGCCGGTGCCGCCACCGAGGTGGAGCTCAAGGAGCGCAAGCACCGCATCGAGGACGCCGTCCGCAACGCCAAGGCGGCCGTCGAGGAGGGCATCGTCGCCGGTGGTGGCGTGGCCCTGCTGCAGGCCTCCCAGGTCTTCGAGAAGCTGGAGCTCGAGGGTGACGAGGCGACCGGCGCCAACGCCGTGAAGCTGGCCCTGGAGGCCCCGCTGAAGCAGATCGCCGTCAACGGTGGTCTCGAGGGCGGCGTCGTCGTGGAGAAGGTGCGCAACCTGGCCGTCGGCCACGGTCTGAACGCCGCCACGGGCGAGTACGTCGACATGATCGCCGAGGGCATCATCGACCCGGCGAAGGTGACCCGCTCCGCCCTGCAGAACGCCGCCTCCATCGCCGCGCTGTTCCTCACCACCGAGGCCGTCATCGCCGACAAGCCGGAGAAGGCCGCCGCGCCCGCCGGCGGCGGCATGCCGGGCGGTGACATGGACTTCTGATCCGCCTCACGGATCGAGCTGTCCTTTCCGAGGGCGGCACCCCCTGCGCTCGCAGGGGGTGCCGCCCTCGGGCGTTGTCCGGGCTGTCGTGTCCGGGCCGTGCCGCCCGCCTACTTCTTGCGGCTCTTGCCGCCCCGGCGGTTCCTCGCGCCCCTGCCCGACCGGGCCGCGGACGCGGCCTCCGGCCGCCGGGCGGCGGCGGCCGGCTGAGGGACGGCCACGGCATGGCGGACCGAGAACTCGCGGTTGATCTCGGCCTGGCGGCGGACGGCGGCGGGCAGGTCGGGCATCGCCAGGAGCATGTCGCACGCCCGCAACGCCTGGGCGTGGTCACCCACCCAGTACGCGGCGATCGAGTACTCGAACAGCAGTCCCCAACGGTAGACCCAGGGCTTGACGAAGGGCAGGTCCTCCGGCTCCGGCCGGCCGACGACCGCGGCGAGGACCGCGTGGGCGGTGCGGTGACGGCCCTTCCGGCGCAGCCGGGAGGCGAGTTCGTAGCAGGCCTACAGGCGCTGCGGCCGGACCTCCCAGGCCCGGGAGAAGGCCTCGATCGCACCCGCCCAGTCGCCGGTCCGCTCGGCCCGCAGGATGCCGCTCTCCAGCAGCGAGCAGGCGTGGTGGACGCCGCAGACGGCACTGCCCACGACGACTCCTACGCCCCGCCGGCGAAAGTAGCGCGGCCCGGCGGCGGGCGGCATCCCCTGCTGCCGGGGCACAGGGGGTGCCGCCCCTCGGTGTGCGCCACAAGCGGATACGCGCCGAGGCGGGACCGCGGGCCCGCGGGCCCGTGGGCCCGGTAACGGCCGGGCGGACGGCGGCTACGGATTGCCCATCGGCTCGATGTCGACCCTGACCGGCGTGCCCCACACGCGGAGCACCTCGTAGTCGGTGAACTCGTGCACGAGCCGGTACGCCATGGCGGGGCGGGGGCCGCGCCGCTGGGCGGCGAGGTACAGCTCGGCCTCGCGCCGGTCCCGCCGGGGCGTCCCGCACAACTGCCACTCCTGCCCGTTCCACAGCTCCGGCAGCCACCGCTGCTGGGGCTGCGGGCGGTCGGCGCGCACGCCGTAGCGGGACGGGACGGGCTCGGCGGGGGCCTGCGGCACCGGCCCGCCGTTGTACTCGGCACGGCGAGCGGCCCGGCGCCGGGTCTCGCACAGCAGGCACAGGTCGGGGGCGCTCTCGTCGACCGGACCGGTGGGGTGCTCGGGGCAGCGGGTGCTGGGCGCGGCGCCGCTGACACTGTCCTCCAGCAGGTCGAGGGCCCGGCGCAGATCGGCCTTGACCTCGTGCAGCTTGGCGTCGGGGGTGTCGGCCCCGAGCGCTTCGCCGTGCTCCCCGAGCAGACGGAGCGCGCGACCGAGGGCGGTGAGCTGGGCGTGGTTCATGGGATCAGTCTGCGCCACGTCCCCGACCGGCCGAATGACGGCCGCTCAGGCGTTGTACTCGGCGTACCACCGCAGCGCGGGCCAGGTCTCGCTGCCGACGATGCCGTCGATGGCGATGGCGTAGCCGAACGCGTTGTTCATCAGGGTCTGGAATTTCTTGGCGGCGGCCCTGGCGTTGGTCCCGAAGACACCATCGCCGCCCCCGCGGCCTTCGCCGTGTCGCGGGCGGCGCGGTGGGATCACCGGCAGGCCCGGAGCCTATCCGTGGCTCCGGCGCCTGGCCCGTCGAGGACCAGGCGCCGGAACCGCACCGGCCGGTCAACGCGACGGGCTGTCGCCCAACGCGCCCGCGATGTGCTGAGCGAGCTTCCGGGGAGACGGTCCCTGCAGGATCTTGGCCACGGGGACGCTGACAGCCAGATCCGCGGCGATACGCGCCCGCAGTTCCACCGACATCAGCGAGTCCACCCCCAGACGCTTGATCGAGACGGCATCGTCCACCCTGTCCATGGTGAGCCCGAGGACGGAAGCGAGCTGTTCCTGGCAGTAGGCGGTGAGGAGCTTCTCCCGGACACCGGAGTCCGCCTGGAGGACCGCCTCCCGGTCCAGCCGCCCCGACTCCGCGTTCTGCTCGGCCGCGTCCTGTGCCTCCGCGGGTGAGCTGCCCGCTCCTCCGAACTGACGGAACGCGGAAGACTTGGCGCGGGACGGGAAGAACTTGGTCCACTGTTCGAGGTCCAGGGACATCACCGCCGCCTGAGGGGTCCACTCCCCGATGAGCCTGCCTAGCGCGTTGAGCGCCACGTCCGGGCTCATGGCCGCGAGGCCCCGGGACGCGAAGCGCTCGCTCGAAGCGGTGTCCCGCGCCGCGATTCCGATCTGGTCCCAGCGGCCCCAGTTGACGGTCAGCGCCGGCCGGCCGCGCAGACGCCGGTTCCAGGCGATCGCGTCCATGAAGGCGCTCGCCGCGGAGTAGTTGGCCTGCCCGGGGGACCCCATGAGCGAGGCCGCGGACGAGAAGAGGACGAAGAAGTCGATCGGGTCGTCGGCGGTGAGTTCGTCGAGGTTGCGGGTGCCGTCGATCCTCGGCGCCGAGGTGGCGGTCAGGCTCTCGCCGTCGAGCTGGGTGATGGTGCGGTCATCGAGCACCACGGCCGAGTTGATGACGCCGGCAAGCGGCGGCAGGTTCTGGCGCACCCAGTCGAGTACCTCGCTCAGCCTCGCGCGGTCGGAGATGTCGGCCCGCAGGGCGTGAACGCCTGCTCCCTTCGCGCGCAGCGCCTCCAGCTCCGGCAGCACGGCGTCGTCCGCGCCGTGGCGCCCGAGGAGCACGAGGTGCCGTGCCCCCTGCTCGGCCATCCACCGCGCGGCTCGCAGACCCACTCCGCCCAGGCCCCCGGCGACGAGATACGTCGAGTCGTCGCGGAAGAGGGGGCCGGGCTCGGACGGCGTGAGCGGGTGCGCCACAACCCGGTGTGCGAACCGGGAGGTGCCGCGCAGGACGACTTCGTCCTCCTCGACGTCCGCGCTGATCTCGTTCCACAGGCCCCGCAGGTCGGCGCCGCCCGGATCGGCCGGGAGATCGACGAGGGAACACCTGAGGTCCGGGAGTTCGTACATGGCCGTTCGCCCGAGCCCCCAGACGGCGGCCTGCTGGGGAGACGTCCATCGGTCACCCGGAACGACCGCATGAGCCCCGCGGGTGACGAGCCAGACCCTCGGAGAGGTGGTCAGCTGGGCTTCCGTCACCGCCTGGAGGACGGTCAGCGCCGTAGCGGTCTGGTCGAGGTCGCCCTGGGCATCCGTCGCCGGCGCAGCCAGATGCACGACACCGGCCCAGGACCCCTCCTTCAGGGCGATGAGCAACTGCTCGCGCAGGGACTGCCCGTCTGCCGCGAGAAGTTCGCATCCGCCGCTGCGTTCGCGCATGAGCCGGCACAGACCGGCGGCCTCCGGCGTCCCGTCACCGATGACGATCCAGCGCTGTGCCTTCGCACCACGGGGCTTGGGCAGCGGGGCCAGGCGCTCCCATCGGGAGACGTGGGCGAGGTCGCTCGCGCGACGCTCGGCCACCTCGGGAAGCTCGCGTTCCAGGCGCTGCACGCGCAGCCCCTCGACCTCCAGCAGGGTGACTTCCTCTTCACCGGCGAGCGTCAGGTCGGCGACGAGGAAGTCCACGTCGTCGTCGGCGGAGCGGCGCTCGGCATGAGCCCGCAGAGTGCCGCCGAGCGGGACCGGGGTGCGGTGAACGACACGGTCGATGGATGTCGGCAGGTAGCTGTCATCACCCGTCCGGGACGGCAGCATCGGCATCATCGTCTGGAAGAAGCTGTCCGCGAGAGCGGGATGCACCCGGTAGTGGGGGGTGCGGTATTCGCCGGACACAGTGGTGTCCAGTTGCGTCGCGACGTGCGACGGGGCCTGCCGCACGGAGCTGATCGCCCTGAACGGCCCGTCATGCTCGACACCCCGCCGGCGCATCGCCCCGTAGTGCTCGTCGACCGGCAGCGGAACGGCGTCCTCGGGCACCTTCGGACAGGGCGCCGGCGACGGAAGCGGACCAGCGGCAGCGGGTGTCCGCGCGGTCGCCAGACACACCCACTTGCTTACGGCCGTACCCTCTTCCGTGGCCACGTGGCATGTGAGTTCCAGGTCGTCGTCGCGTCGGCGTGCGAGCACCTGCACGAGGGCGGAGTTGTCCTCGTCGAAGAAGAAGGTGTCCAGGAACCGGATGTCCCGGATCTCGACGGGATACCCGTTCCGCGTGGCACCGGTGGCCTCGTCGGCGGCGGCCAGGAAGAGTTCGACGTATCCGGTGGCCGGAAACACCGTGGTGCCGTGCACGCGGTGCTCGGCCATGTAGGGAAGTGTGGCCAGGCCGAGGCGGAACGTCCAGGCCAGCGTCCCCGGCTCGACCGCCAGCGGCGTGGGACGCCCCATGATCGGGTGAGGTGTGCCCTCCGTCAGAGGGCTTCCGCCCGAGGGCTGTGCCGCCGGGACGGACCGTTCGGCCGCGGGGTTCCAGTGCCGTTCGTGCTCCCACGGGTAGCCGGGCAGCGCGACGTGCTCGCCTCGCGGGAGGTACTGAGCCGACCAGTCGACCCTCTGGCCTGCCGTGTGCCAGGCCGCCAGCGTGCGGGACAGGGTGGGCCGGCCCGGCTCGTCACGCCGGAGCGAGCCGACGACCAGCGGCGAATGCCCCAGTGACTCGGCGGTCTTCTGCGTGGCCTGCACGAGAAGAGGATGGGCGCTGATCTCCAGGAAGCCGGTGTGCCCGTCCTCGGCCGCGCGCTCCACCGCCTGACGGAACAGCACCGGCTGCCGAAGGTTTCTGATCCAGTAGTCGCAGGTCAGCTCCTCACCGGACAGCAGCGTTCCGGTGACGGTGGAGTACATCGCGACGGCCGCCGGCCTCGGCGCGACGGGGGAGAGCACGTCACCGAGTTCTGCCCGGAGGACGTCCATGTGGGAGCTGTGGGACGCGTAGTCGACCCGCACCTTCTGGGCGAACACGTCCTGCGCCTGAAGCGCGGAGACCAGTTCGTCCACGGCGGCGGTGTCGCCGGCGAGGACGACCGACTCGGGGCCGTTCTCGGCAGCGACGACCACCCGGCCGTCGTAGGGAAGCAGTGCCTTCTCGGCGTCCTGAAGGGACATCGCCGCCGCGGCCATGGTGCCGTGCCCGGTCACCGACTTCAGCAGGCGGCTGCGGCCGCACACGAGGAGAGCGGCGTCCTCCAGCGTCAGCGCGCCCGCCACATGGGCCGCGGCGATCTCGCCCTGGGAGTGCCCGATGACCGCGTCCGGAGTGACACCCCAGGAACGCCACAGGGCGGCGAGCGAGACCTGGAGAGCGAAGGAGACCGGCTGTACGACGTCCACGTCGACGAGCGCTTCGCCGCTGGTGAGGCGGTCGACCACCGACCAGCCAAGGTGGGGAAGCATCGCGTCCGCGCAGGCCAGCATCGACTCGCGGAAGGCGGGTTCGCCGAGCAGGTCCGTTCCCATCCCGGGCCACTGCGCCCCCTGACCGGGGAATATCCACACCGCGCGGTTGACGGTCTCCGTCACCGTGCCGGTGACGGCGCCGTCGGTGACCTGTCCCTCGCTGAACGCGCTCAGCACGGCGTGCGCCTGATCCAGGCTGTCGCAGGGCACCGCCAGCCGGTAGTCGTGGTGGGTACGTCGCCTGGCCAGGGTGTGGCACACGTCGACCAGGGTCAGGTCGCTGTCGACGAGGGCCTGCGCGTACCGCCCGGCGGTGGCGCGCAGAGCACTGCGGCTCCGCGCCGACACGGTGACGATGAGATCGCGGGGGAGGCCCGTCTCCTCGTCCGCCTCGTCCGCCTCGTCCGCCTCATTCGTTTCCGGCTCGGCCGACTCCATCGCCGGAGGTCCTTGCAGCACGAGATGGGAATTCGTGCCGGCGATGCCGAAACTGCTGACGCCGGCGAACCGGGAGGCGGGATCCGAAGGCCAGGGCTGGAGCTCGGTGGGGATGCGAACGGGCAGCCGGTCCCACGGGATGTCGGGGTTCGGGGTCTCGAAGTGGAGGTTGCCGGGGATCCTGCCGTGCTTGAGTGCCAGAGCCACCTTGATGATGCCGGCGAGACCGGCCGCCGCCTCGAGGTGCCCGATGTTGGTCTTCACCGACCCGACGAGCAGGGGCCGGTCCTGCGGACGTCCCTCCCCCAGCACCGTGCCCAGGGCTTCCAGCTCCACCGGATCACCCACCGACGTGCCGGTACCGTGCGCCTCCACGTAGTCGACGGCGCCGGGGGAGACTCCCGCGTCCTGGTAGGCCAGGCGCAGTACGTCGCTCTGGCCCGCGACGCTCGGCTTCATGAACAGGTCACTGCCTCCGTCGTTGTTGGAGGCGCCGCCCCGGATCACCGCGTAGACGGGATCCCCGTCCATGAGCGCGGCCGTGAGCCGTTTGAGGACGACTACACCGGCTCCCTCGCTTCGCACATATCCGTCGGCACGGGCGTCGAACGCCTTGCACCGCCCGTCGGGAGCCATCATGCCGCCCTGCGAGAAACTGACGCTGTGATCGGGGTTCAGGATCACATTGACACCGCCGGCCAGCGCGACGTCGCACGATCCGGTGCGGATGGACTGGCAGCCCATGTGCACGGCGACCAGGCCGGAGGAGCAGGCGGCGTCCAGAGCGACGCTCACGCCCTTGAGGTTCAGCGCGTAGGAGATGCGGCCCGCGGCGCCGCTGCGGGCGCTCCCGGCGGCGCTGTAGACGTCCAGTTCGGCGGTGTCACCGCCGAACTGCCGGTCCCCGAAGTCGTTGTTCACGACCCCCATGAAGACACCGGCGCTGCTCCCGCTGAGCGACTCGAGAGTGAGACCGGCGTCCTCCACGGCCTCCCAGGCGACCTCCAGCAGAAGGCGGTGCTGCGGATCGATCTTCCCGGCCTCCCGCGGCGCTATCCCGAAGAATCCCGCGTCGAACTCGTCGACGCCGTCGACGAAGCCGCCCCACCGGGTCGTGGTCTTTCCCGGCGTGGCCGGCCGGGGGTCGTAGAACTCCTCTATGTCGAATCGGTCGCCGGGAACTTCGGAGATCGCATCCGCACCCGCCGTGAGCAGATCCCACAGTTCACGCGGACCGCTGGATCCGGGAAAGCGGCAACCGATACCGACGATGGCGATCGGTTCATGTTCCTTCATCAACTGCACCCCGTGAGTTATTGGAGGGCCAGGTCCCCTGAAATCCCGGCCCGGAAAAGGGAAATGAAGCGAACCGGACGCGGCCGATGACCGTCTTCATCGGCTTTTCCGATCGGTCCCGTCCGTCTGGACCCGAGGATCTTCCGTATGCGCTCGGGACCTCAGACGCCGCTTGGCGGGGAAATAGTTCCCGCGTCTTTTCATCTTGGTCAATTGAGTATTGTTTACTCAATTACGGCTCCGGCTCGAACCGGACCCGGATGAACTCATGGTGTCGCGGGGCCGACGGCTGATCACCGCGGCTTTGTCAGGCCGGTCAGCCGTCCGCGGATGCCAGCGCGGCGCGCAGGTGGCCGCCGGACTCCTCCAGGAGGCGGGCGGCCGTGGGGCCGTCGACGCCGGCCAGGAGAGTGAGGATCGCGTTCTTCACCTCGCCGCCGGTCGCCGTCAGCGCCCGCTCGATCTCCTCGTCGCCCGCCCCGGTGGCGAGGGCGACGATCCGCCGGGAGCGGGCGCGCAGCTTCTCGTTCGAGGCGCGCACGTCGACCATCAGGTTCCCGTACGTCTTGCCCAGCCGGATCATCGTGATCGTCGAGAGCATGTTCAGGACGAGCTTCTGCGCGGTGCCCGCCTTCAGGCGGGTGGAGCCGGTGAGCAGTTCGGGGCCGACGACGATCTCGATGCCGTGCTCGGCGGCGGCCGCGAGCGGGCTGCCGGGGTTGCAGGCCAGGCCGACGGTCAGCGCGCCCAGCCGGCGGGCGTGCCGCACGGCGGCGACGGCGTACGGGGTGCGGCCGGAGGCGGAGACGCCGACGACGGTGTCGGCGGGGGTCAGCGCGAGGCCGTCCAGGTCGTCCCGGGCGAGCCGCGCGGAGTCCTCCGCGCCCTCGACGGAGGTGACCATGGCCTCCGGGCCGCCCGCGATCAGGCCGACGACCTGTCCCGGGGCGGTGTCGAAGGTCGGCGGGCACTCGGAGGCGTCCAGCACGCCGAGCCGCCCGGCGGTCCCCGCACCGGCGTACACCAGGCGGCCGCCGCGCGCCATGCGCTCGGCGACGGCGTCGATGGCGGCGGCGATCTGCGGCAGCCGCTCGGCCACGGCGGCCGGGACGGTGGCGTCCTCGGCGTTCATGAGCCGCGCGATGTCGAGGGTGGGGAGCCGGTCGATCTCGGCGAGGTCGGGGCGGAACGCCTCGGTGGTCAGGTTCTCCAGCTCGGCGCGGAGGGCACGGGGGTCGGGCGTGGAGGTCATGGCGGGCGGCTCTTTCGTGGGGGGTACGGCGTGCTCGGCTGCTCGGCTGCTCAGCTGCTCGGTGAGGAGGACGCGCGGGGGCTACCGCCGGTGCCGGTGGGCCAGCGCCTCGTACGACGCCGACAGCGCCGGCGCCGCCGTCTCGTACGTCCGCTGCGCCACCCCCACGAACAGGCAGTCCACCACCAGGAGCTGACTGGTCCGGGACGACATGGCCGCCGGGCGCAGTTCGCTCTCCCGGGCGGTGGACGTGGTCAGCACGTGGTCGGCGTACTGGGCGACGGGGCCGTCGGGGCGCCCGGTGATCGCCACGGTCGTCGCCCCGTGCTCGAAGGCGACCCGCAGCGGCTCGATGACGTCCCCGGTCGACCCGGAGTGCGTGATGGCGATGGCGACGTCGCCGCCGCGCAGCTGCACGGCGTTGGTGACGGCGAGGTGCGGGTCGCTGTGCGCGTGGGCCATCAGCCCTATCCGCAGCAGCTTCTGCACCAGATCCTGGGCGACCAGCCCGGACGCGCCGACGCCGTACACGTCGATGCGGCGCGCGGCCGCCGCCGCGGTGACCGCGGCCCCCAGCTGCACGGTGTCGAGGCCGGCCGCGGTGTCGGCGAGGGTCTGCTGCTCGTCGTAGGCGAGCTTGGCCACGACGTCGGCGATCGGGTCGTCGACCGCGATGTCCGTGGTGATGGCGGGGGCGCGGCCGGACTGCTGCTGGGCGGCCAGCCCGGCGAGCGCGAGGCGCAGGTCCCGGTAGCCGGGGTAGCCGAGCAGCCGGGCCGTGCGGACGACGGTCGCCTCGCTGGTGCCGGTCAGCTCCGCGAGGCCGGTGACCGTGAGGGCCGCGCAGCCGGCCGGGTCGCTCGCGACGGCCTCGGCGACGCGCTGCATGGAGCGGGTCATGGACGGCGCGAGCGTGCGCACCTTGGCCGCGAGGGCGGCGGGGGCGGGTGGCGCGGGGTACGCGGCGGGCGCGGGGCGCCCGGGGTGCGCGGGGTGCGCCGGCGGCGCGGCGGGCGCCGGTTGCGCCGGGCGCGCGGGGTGCGCGGGGTGCGCCGGGGGTGCCGTCGCCCCGCCCGGAGCGGCTGTCGCGAAAATTTCCTTCGCGTCCTGGGTCACACCCTGAAAGATATTTTCGGCTCGGTGTCGTGGTCAAGCCTGCGCACAATGGGAGACATGGACCCCACCATCAGCCCCCTGGAGCAGGCGTTGCACGCGGCACGCGCCCTGGTGCTCGCCGACCTGGTCGCGGACGGGGTCGCCGAGGCCGACGTGGTGTCCCTCGTCGAGGACGCCGTCGTCCAGCGGCGCTGGTGGGTCGAGCAGTGGCCGGACGGCGCGGAGTTCGTCGCCGGGCTGGTCGCCCAGGACGTCCAGGACGCCCTGCTCGAACGCCACGGCCGCTGGCCGCTGTGCCCGGTCTGCGGCTCCGGCGACCCGCACGCCCTCGACATCGAGCCGGAACTCGGCGCCGACCCGCACTGGGTGTGCCACAAGGCGGGCGTACGGGTGGCGGCCGTGGGCTCCCTCGGACCGGTCACGGGCGGGACGCCGCCCAGGTGACCGTCTACATCGATCCGCCCGCCTGGCCCGGACACGGACGCATGTGGTCCCACCTGATCAGCGACGTCTCCTACGAGGAACTGCGCGCCTTCGCCGACGGCCTGGCCCTGCCCCGCCGCGCCTTCGAACGCGACCACTACGACGTCCCGTCGCACCGCTACGCGGACGCGGTGGCCGCGGGCGCGGTCCAGGTCAGCAGCCGCGAGGTGGTACGCCTCCTCACGACGGCGGGTCTGCGGCGACGGAAGCGGCGGGCGGCTCAGCTCCCCGGTGCGGAGGCGAGCTCGTAGGCGAGCCGGTCCGTGTCCTCGCCGTCCTCGCTCACCCTGCGGAAACCCGCGCGGGTGACGACCGCCTGGGACGGCAGGTTGTCCGGGTCGACGACCGCGAGCAGCGCGCGTACGTCGTCGCGGGCCAGCGCCCAGGAGGCGAGGGCGCGCAGGGCCTCGGTGGCGTAACCGTTGCCGCGGGCGGCCTCGACCAGGTCGTAGCCGATCTCCGCGCGGCCCTCCTCGTCCGGGACGCCGTGGAAGCCCATGCCGCCGATCGCGCGGCCGTCCTCCCGGCGCACCAGGACGAACATGCCGAACTCCGGCCGGTGCACGCCCGTCTCGTACGCCTTGAGCATCATCCCGGCGGCGTCCCGCGTGCCCTCGTACGGGCCGCCCGCGAGCCACGGGAAGCCGCCGTCGCCGCCCGCGGCCAGGTCGGCGGCGGCCGCCGGGGTGACGCCCTGGAGGACGAGGCGGCCGGCGGGCAGGACCAGGTCGTTCTGCCAGCGCCACTCGGTGACCGGGGCGCGGCCGGGCAGCTCGCCGCGGCCGGTGGCCCACAGCAGGGTGCGCCAGGCGTCGGGGCCGGGACGCACCTGCGGGAAGATCCGGGTGAGGACGAACTCCGGCAGCTCGGAGGCGGGTTCGTACGGCAGACCCAGGCCCAGCGCGATGTCGTGCGTGTGCAGCAGCACCTCGGCGACGCCCATCGCCGCGAAGCCCTCGCGGTTGGCGCTGCGGAACGGGTACGGGTGGAAGGCGCGCACCTCGCGCGGAGTGGTACGGATCGCGGCGGTGAACAGGGCGCCGGCCGTCTCGATCACGTCCAGGGCGCCCGCGTTGTCGGTGCCCTCGTCGAGCACGATCTCGAAGGGGACGTACGCCTCCTGCGCGCGCCCCGCCAACTGCCCCGCGTAGGCGAGGAGATCACCCGCGATGTGCTCCGCGGTGCGGCGGCAGCTCCACTCCAGCGTGCCCGCCCGCACCCCGTCCCAGTCGCGGTCCGCGGCCGCCCGCAGCAGCGCCACCGCGCCGGCCGCGGCCTGCTCCACCCGTTCTGCGCCCATGTCTCCCATGGGGGCACGCTATTGCGGACGCCTCCGGCGCGCACGCGAGTTACCACCGGCCCTCCCGCCGGTGCAACGGAGCGGTAACACCGGCAACCGGCAAGCGAGTTGCCGGTATCTAGTCCGCCATGAAGATTTCTTTCCTCATTCACAACGCCTACGGGATCGGAGGCACGAACACCACGACGTTCAACCTGGCCCGGGCGCTGTCCGAACGGCACGAGGTGGAGATCGTCTCGGTGCTGCGGCACCGCGAGCAGCCGCAGCTCGTCCTGGACCCGAAGGTGTCCCTGCGGGCGCTGGTGGATCTGCGGCACGAGAAGGAACATCCGCTGCATCTCAGAGCGGCGCGGGTGTTCCCCGCCGCGGAGTACCGCCACCGGCAGTACAGCGAGCTGACCGACGAGCGGATCGGCCGGTACCTCGAGTCCGTCGACGCCGACGCCGTGATCGGCACCCGGCCGGGGCTCAACGTCCATCTCGCGCTGCAGGCCCCGCGCCGGGTCGTCCGGGTCGGGCAGGAGCACCTCGCCCTCGACCGCCACTCGCCCCGGCTGCGCACCGCGCTGCGCCGGGCCTACCGCGGGCTCGACGTGCTCACCACGGTCACGGAGGCGGACGCGGCCGCCTACCGGCGCAAGATGTGGCTGCCCGGGGTCCGCGTGCAGGCCCTGCCCAACAGCGTCCCCGATCCGGTGCTGCCGGCCTCCGACGGCACCGCCAAGGTGGTGGTAGCGGCCGGCCGCCTGGTCGCGGGGAAACGTTACGACCTGCTCATCGAGGCGTTCGCCCTGGTCGCCGCCGAACGCCCCGACTGGCGGCTGCGCATCTACGGCACGGGCGAGGAACGCGGCCGGCTGCGGCGGCTCATCGAGCGCCTCGGCCTGTACGACAACGTCTTCCTGATGGGCGCCGCGGCCCCCCTGGAGGCGGAGTGGGTCAAGGGCTCGATCGGTGCGGCCGCGTCCGACTTCGAGTCGTTCGGCATGACCATCGTCGAGGCGATGCGGTGCGGACTGCCGATGGTGAGCACCGACTGCCCGCACGGTCCCGGCGAGATCATCGAAGACGGCGCCGACGGCCGGCTGGTTCCGGTCGGGGACCGCGACGCGCTGGGCGCCGCGCTGCTGGAACTCGTCCGCGACGACGAGTTACGCCGCCGCATGGGGCGTACGGCCATGGAGAACGCGCGGCGGTTCGCGCCGGCCGCCGTCGTGCGGCAGGCCGAGGACCTGATCGAGGAGGCGCTGTCGGCGAGGAGGAGCGGGCGTAGGCCGGCCGCACGTGACCGGGCCCGCATACGCCGCGCCCTGACCGGCCGCGGCTACGCCGCCCAGGACGCCGCCCGCGTACTGGGCAGCAGCGCACTGTGCACGGTACGGAGGGGACGGCGATGGCGGAGGGCACGGCGATGACGGAGGCCCCCGGAACCGCACCCGGTCCGCAACCGCGCGCGGACTGCACGGTCGACGCGGACGGCCGCATCACCTTCCGGCTCCAGCCGGACACGGCCACCGGCTCCCCGGCGCCGTACCTGCTGCTGCGGCTGCGCCCCAAGAAGGGGCAGCCCGAGAAGGGGCAGCCCGAGGTGACCCTGCGGCTCCTCGATCCGGAACCGGCGGACGGCGACGACCGCAGGCACGCCGTCCTGGAGCCGCGGCCCGCCCTCGCCGAGGGACGGTGGGACGTGTACCTCGTCCCCGGTCCGGGGGCGTCGCCGCAGCGGGTGCGCCCCGGCCTGCGTGACCTGCGGGCCCTGGTCGGCGGCCCCCTCCGCGAGGTGCCGGCGCCGGTGGCCGTGCGGATTCCGTACGCCACCAAGGACGGCTGTCTCGCCGTACGGACCTGGCTGCGCGCCGCCCACGCGGAGGTGGAGCGCATCGAGGTCACGGACCGCTCGATGACCGTCAGGGCCCGGCTGCACGGCGCCGGCCCGCTGCCCGGGACAGCCGCCGTACGACTGCGCCGGCGGGGCCGGGACGGCGTCCTGCGGACGGTGGAACCCCGGGCCGGGAGCGACGGCCGGCGCTTCTCCTTCACTGTGGACTACGGCGAGTTGGCCGCCGGCAACGGCGCCGGCAGCCACGTCTGGGACCTCGCCGTCCAGTTCTCGTCCCGCCCGCAGGTCGCGGAGGTCGCGGAGGTCGCGGAGGTCCCCGCCGTCCGGATCGGCCGGCTGCTGGACGACCTGGCCGACCGTAAGGAGATCTTCGTCTATCCGGCGGCAACGGTCGGGGACGTCGTGGTGCGTCCCTACTACACGGTCGACAACGACCTGTCCGTCGAGGTGACACCCGTGGGGTGAGCCGGGGAGTCGGAGCGACAGCGCGGACGGTGGCGGTGTACGCGGAGGGCGGGGCGACGAGGATCGCCAGGTCGGCGTCGCACAGCACCGCGCCGTTCGCGTCGCCGGGCTCCGGGGCGTACGTGACGGTGAGCCGCACCGGACCGGGCCACCTCGGCGGTCCGGTCCGATGCCACCCCGGCCTCGGGCAGGGCACGTTGTCGGCGATGTCGGCAGCGTCGACCAGGAATCAGTCGCCTCGTGGCTGCCAGGCGACCGCATGGCGAGCGGCAACGCCGCCACAGACCAGGGCGACCAGCGAGCCTGCCAGCGCAACCACGGCCAGACCCACGAGAAGAAGCGGCAGTGACATCCACCCTCCTTTCCCGAGGTTGATCAGCAAGCCGCCGAGTAGAGCTGCCACCACAGCACCTACCACCCCGACCACGCTCAGCGGGATCGCCATGTTCCAGGCAGCGACGCCACTGTAGAACCGCCGGTCCGTACGGAACGCGGACAGCGGGCCGAGCGCACGCGCCTGCTCCAGGAAGATTCCTGCCGCTCCCAACGCGCCTGCGGCGGCGAGGGCGGCAAGCCCGATCAGAGCGATGTCGAGCAGCCAGCGCGTCTGGGCGGCCTGGGCGGCCGATCCGAGATACCAGGACTGGCCGGGCAACGCGGTCATGGGACCGATCAGGTGCTGGTAGGCGGCCTGTTTGATGCGGCCGAGCCCTGCATCGCCGTCCGGGTTGAGGACCAGGAAGCCGTAGAGAGTCTTGTCGCCACCCGACGGCGCCTGGCAGGTGCACACGGAGGCAATGGGAGCGCTGACCAGGTCGCCGTCCCGCAGTACATTCGTGCCTGCCGCGGTGAGCCGGGTGAAGACGTCTCTTGCGGACTTCGGTGTGGAGGGACACGAAGCCATCCGCCCGAGGGCGCGGAGACTCTTGCACGGGCCCGTGAGTCGCACCCTCGGCGACTCGGCTGAAGTGCCCGGTTCCGGCGAGTACCGGAGGACATTTTCCGGACCCAGGGCCGTGGTGAAACCTGCGGCGGTCGCCGGTATGTCGCGAGAGCGGACCTGGACGAGCTCGGCCCCGGAAGCCTGGTAGCGATCCCATGCCTCAGCTGCCGGGCCGGTGAACTGCGTTGTCAGGACCTGCCCGATGGTGACGAGTCCGAGACCGACCACGAGGGCGGCGCTGAGGCGTGCCAGGGTCGCCGGGCGTGCCGCGAGCCAGCGTCCGGCGACGATGCGTACGGGATCTCCCTTGGTGCCGCCTCGTTCGGCGAGCCGGTGGCCAAGCACTCGTGCTAGGTGTGAAGCCGAGTAGGGAAGTGCGATCAGCGCCACGACGGAACCGGCGACGAAGCCGAAACGCCCCTCCACCTGACGGTGTTCGGATCCCCAGGTGGCGACGGTCAGCCCGAGAACGAAGAGGACGTGGGGCCAGCGGGCCGTCCGATTGTGTTGCCGGGTCGGCCTGGTGCCAGTCCTGCGGGGCCTGCGGATTCCCGCCAGGACGGTGAGCAGGACCAAGCAGACGAAGACGCCGAGGCTCAGGGCGGGCAAGCTGGGCAGGGCCGCACGTAGGTCGTGCGACCACACCTGGTAGCCGGTGAACGGCAAGGTGGGTGAGGTCCACGACAGGGCGGAGAGGACGGCAAACGCCGCGACAGCTCCGGCCGCGATGGGCTTCCACGACTCCCCTGCCAGGACGAGAGCGCGGACGCGGGTCGGCGCCCCCAGCGCGTCGAGAAGCGCGAGACGGCGGTCCCGGGTATCGGCTCGGCTGCGCACTGCCACAAGGATCAGGGCTGTGCACGGGAGGGCCGCCATGAGCAGGATGAGCAGATCCAGCTCGGCGATTCCGCGGTCGAACTGATGGCTGCTCACGAAAAACATTGCCTGATTTGGGTTGCCGAAGCCGCGCACGTAGGAGTTCGGCTCGAAGACCTGCTTGAAGAATCCCGACTGCGACGGGTTGACGTATGCAATGAGTTCGGCGGCATCGGCAAGCCCGTCTCGACCGATGGTTCCGGCGAACGATCCGTATCGGCGCTCCATTCCGGGAGCCGCCGAGAGGAGCGACGGAGACAGGAAAGCCTCACCGGGCTTGGGCCACCGGTCCAGCCCCGGAGGGGGCGGTGTGCCTGCACGAATCTCGCGCACGAAGATCACGGACACACTGCGGTCGCCGACCGTGTCCGGTCGCTCCCACCATCGGGCCACTGCGGCGCCAGTGTCACTCTGGGCTACCGGGATGGGATTGCGGTCCGTCATCCTGTGGTCGCGCTCTGTGTGCACTGTATGGGCCACGGCCGAGACCCACAGGGTCAACAGCGCGAGGAACGCCGCGCACGCCAACGACGCTCGGTGTAGTCCGCCGCCGCTTCCTTTACCGGCGCGGTGGCCGACGGCCAGCGCGACTCGGAGGCGTCCTCCTCGCCCTGTGGGTACACGAAGTGGGGACTTGGCGCGAGGTGAACCGGTGACGATCTCGGCGTCGGTGGGCGTGATCATCGCTGCCTCACCGCGCTGTTGCCCTCGTGGGCTGGGTGCAGCCTTCCGTCACGCATGGCGAGCTCGCGGTCGGCCCGGGAGGCGACGTCCGGATTGTGGGTGACGACGATGAGAGCACAGTCGTGCGTTGCGGGAAGGGTGAACAACAGATCAGCGACGGTGTCGGAGGTCTCGCCGTCGAGTGCTCCGGTGGGCTCGTCGGCGAGAATCACGCGTGGCTTGCCGATCAAGGCCCTGGCCACCGCGACTCGCTGGCGCTCCCCGCCCGAGAGCGATCCGCTGTCTGTGCCCGCGACGGAGGCAACCCCCAGATCGTTGAGCAGCACTTGTGCCCAGGCATATGTCTCCGCCGCGGGAGCGCCGGCCATCAGGGCGGGAAGAGCGACGTTCTCCAGAGGGCTCAGCTCCGGGAGTAACTCGCCGAACTGGTAGACCATGCCGATGGTCTTGAGACGGACGGCGGCCCTTCGCCCCGGTGACAGAGCGGTGACCTCGTAGCCGTCGACGGTGACGGTGCCGCGGATTGGGGGCGTGAGCCCTGCGAGGCAGCTGAGCAGAGTGCTCTTGCCGCATCCGCTGGGTCCCGTGATGGCTACGCTTTCACCGCTGGCGACGTGCAGTGTCAGTGAGTCCAGGATCACTCGATTGGCGATCTCGTAGTGCAGATCCCGCGCGTGAACGCCGGTGGATGTGGGGGGCATAGGGCAACTCCGGTTCCTCGGTTCACCAACCCTGCACGGTGCTGGTGCGGGGCCTCACGCCCCGCACCAGCACCGTCAGTTTCTAGTAGCGGTACTCGAAGCTGGACCAGGCGTCCGGGGCAAAGTCACGGATCTGGTGGGCCTGGTGACGGTAGACGAGGTTGGTACTGTCACCGCTCGCGTTGCAGTGACCCACGCCGCTGTGCTCCGAAACGGTTCCGTGGCTACCGCTGTCGCGGTAGTAGTTGCTCTCGACATAGTTGCCGTCCTTGTCGCCATCGCAGATCTTGGCAGCTTTCCAGCTGTTGATGGCGTATGAGCAGCTGTTGTAGGCGCACACCTTCGCCTCTGCGGACGGAACTCCGACCACGAGGGCAGAGGCGGCAAAGAGACCCACTACTATGCCTGCACGCTTTCGCATGAGGACTCCTTTGCTGAGGTGGACTGCGATAGTGAGTGTGGGCGCGGCGGGGCAACGCCGCGCCCACTGCTTTCGTTGAGGCAGCTGGCGCGCTCGTCAGCGACCGTCTTGTTCACGGCGGGCCGTGTGCGAGCGCAACAACCGACTTCGAGGCCGCGTCATGCGCCTCGGGCCTCATCACTATTGATCAGACGTCGGCATTCCTCAACGACGTTGAATGCGGGTGTTCTTGAAGGCGACGTCGGCAGCGGTCGGGGATGTGATGGTGCGTCCCTACTGCGCGGTCGACAACGACCTGTCCGTCGAGGTGACACCCGTCGGGTGAGCCGGGGAGTCGGAGCGCCGGGTAGTCAGAGCGACAGCATCTCCAGCTCGGCGGTGAGGTTGTAGCGGGCCGTCGCCTCCCACTCCCGCTTCCCGCGCGGGGTGTGGAACAGGCTGGGCAGAGCGAGGAGTTGGCGCAGGATGTCGGAACGGCCCGCGCGGAAGGCGTCGTTCGGCACGAAGTGGTACTCCTCGCGGACGGCGGCGGTGTACGCGGCGTACGCGGAGGGCGGGGCGGCGAGGATCGCGAGGTCGGCGTCGCACAGCACCGCGCCGTTCGCGTCGCCGGGCTCCGGGGCGTGCGTGACGGTGAGCCGCACCAGCCGGGCCACCTCGGCCGTCCGGTCCGGCGCCACCCCGGCCTCGGGCAGGGCGCGTTCGGCGAGCCGGGCGGAGCGCTCCTCGTTCTCGGAGCGGTCGGGCAGGTAGACGGCGTCGTGGAACCACGCGGCCAGGCGGACGATGTCGGCGTCGGCGGCGTACTCCTCCAGCGTGTCGACGTGGTCGAGGACTGCGGTGAGGTGGGCCAGCGTGTGGTAGTGGCGCTGCGGTTCCTGCCAGCGGGCGAGGAGGTTGGCGGCGTACGGCGACGGGTCGGGACCGCCGGCCCCGGACCGGACCCCCTCCAAGGTGCGGACGAAACGGGCACGCAGGACGTCGAGATCGGCCATGCGGCCATTCTGCCCCGGCGCGCACCCTCGCCCGCTCCCGCCGCCGCGGGGGCCGGTGCACTCGATGGGGGGGTCCCGGTCATTCACGGGAGTGGCGGTGGCGCTCCACGCGTACCGTGCCCAGCAGCGGTCCCCTTACTCAGCGTTGCCGCGGGGACGCCATGAGTGTCGGCCGGTGCCGGTCGCTGAGGGAGAGGGGCAGCCCATGGTGCAGGTGGTGGAGCAGGCGCGGACCATGTTCACCGTGTGGCGGCCCCGACGGCGCGATGACGAGATCGAGCAGATGGTGGCGGCGCGGATGGCCCGGCACAAGCTCTACGAGCGTAAGCCGGCGCCCACGCTCAGTTTCGTCATCGAAGAGTCCGTGCTGGAGCGGCCGTTCGGCGGTGTGAGCGTGCTGCGCGGCCAGTTGGAGCGCATCCTGCTCGTCGCCGACAACCCTCATGTCGAGATCCAGGTCATGCCGACCCGGGTGGTCGACCACGCGGGCGCGGACGGGCCGTTCACGATGATGACCCCGGAGGGCGGGGAGCAGGTCGCCTATGTGGAGAGTCAGGCCAACGGGCGCGTGATCACCAAGCGGGAAAGCGTACGTGGGTTCGCCGTGCGGTATGGAATCCTGCGGGCACAGGCGCTGTCCCCTGCCGAATCCGTGCGCCATATCGAGAAGTTGCTGCAAGGAGACCTATGAACACCGAGCAGTTCCAGGCCCAGGCGCTCCACTGGTTCAAGTCGAGTCACAGCGGTGGCGCCGGTGGCGAGTGCGTCGAGGTCGCCGCCCTCCCCGGCTCCGTCCACGTCCGCGACTCCAAGGACACCGGCCGGGGCGCCTTCAGCGTGGCCCCCGCCGCCTGGTCCGCATTCGTGGACCACGCCATCCGTCGTCATTGACCGAAAAGCAACGTCAACACTGCGTGACGCTTGCCTTGGCCGTGGCTGGCCGCATTGGCAGCATCGGCCGTGGCAAACAGAACAAGGTGCATATGGCTGCACCAGGTCCTGGGGCCGCTCCTTCGGGGGCGGCCCGAGTGCTTTCCGGTAAATCAGGGCCTGCGGGACGCGGTTTCCGGTCCGGGACATGTCACGGTGTCGGGACTAGCGTGACCTCCATGACGACTCCTGCGGATGTTTCCGACGTACGAGACCCCGAACTGCCCGGGCGGCTGCTGGCCGCCGAGCGTGACGCGCTGATCCCGCTGCTGCGGGCCCGGCCGGACGCGGACTTCACGCGTCCGGCTGTCGCGTGTCCGGGCTGGAGCGTGCGGGACGTGCTGGCGCACTGTTCCTCCGCGCTGATGCGGGTGGTGGAGAGCCGGTACGAGAAGGACGTGTTCTCGCCCGCGGCCAACGACCGCGACATCGCCGAGCGGGCCGGCTGGACGCACCAGCAGGTGGTCGACGAGCTGGAGCGCGGGATGACCGAGGCCGGGCCGGTGATCGCCGCGTCCGGCGGGCTGCTGGACAAGATCGCGCTGGGGGAATGGGTGCACGGCGGCGACGTGCGCGAGGCGCTGGGGGAGCCGGGGGCGTACGGCGGGCGGCCGTTGCCGGCCGCGCTGGCGCTGCTGGCCTACGTGACCCGGAAGGAGGGACGGCCGCCGCTGCACGCCGACCTCGACGACCTGGACGAGCCGCTGCGGCTGGGCGACGTGAGCGGGGAGCGCCCGCCCGCCCGCTTCATCGGCGACGCCCCCACCCTCGTACGGCTGTACGCGGGGCGTTCGGCGGCCGGGGCGTCGTACGAGCTGGCCGGGGCCGGGGAAGGGGAGCTGAACATCTTCGGGTGAACGGCGGCGGCTGAGGGGCGGCTCAGGGACGGCGGTGTGGCGACGGGGGCGGGGCGTAGTCTTCAATGGGTGATTGGACTAGACCTGTAACCGCCCGATGAATGCCGACGAATGGGGTCCCATGAGCAAGCGTGCAGTCCTGGAGGTGATCGCCCTCGACACCGAGGACGCCGTCGCCGCCCAGGCCGGAGGTGCGGACCGTCTCGAACTGGTCACCGACATGTCGGCGGACGGGCTCACCCCGTCGACCACGACCGTCGCCGCCGTCCGCGCCGCCGTCGACATCCCGGTGCGCGTGATGCTGCGGCTCTGCGACGGCTTCGCCGCCGGGGACGTCGAACGGCTCGTCGAGACCTCCGGGCGGCTGCGGGACGCCGGGGCCGACGAGTTCGTCCTCGGCTTCCTCGACGACGCCGGGGAGGCCGACCTGGCGGCCGTCGAACGGGTCGTCGCCGGGCTGGACGGCTGCGCGTGGACCTTCCACCGGGCGATCGACCGCGCCGCCGACCGCGACGCCCTGCGCAAACAACTGGACGGCCTGCCCGGGCTGGACGCCTACCTGACGGCCGGGTCGGCGGCGGGAGTCGACGACGGACTCCCCACCCTGCTCGCCGAGGCGGAGCGGGGCGGGGAGCCCGGGTACGAGCAGCGGATCCTCGTCGGCGGCGGACTCCGCCTGGACCACGTACCGCGCCTGCGCTCCGCCGGGATCGACGCCTTCCACATCGGCAGCGCCGCGCGCCCGGGCGGCTGGCAGGCTCAGGTGTCGAAGGCGGCCGTGGCCGAATGGCGGACGGCCCTGGACGACGCCTGAGCCGGCGCAAGCCTGCCCCCCTCGCTGTCCTGTGCCGGTCCCTCGGCATTCAGTGCCGGTCTGTGGCTCGCGGGTGCCCCGTACCCGCGAAGGTGATCCAGCAGGCCTCCCGGGCGGTGTCGAGGAGGTACCAGACGCGGCCGCCGCCGGTCACCTCGATCCGCCACTGCTCGCAGGTCTGCCCGCGGTGGGTGCCATGTGCCAGGCCGCCCTTGAGACGGTGGTGCCGGGGCGTCTCGGTGGCCGGCCCGGGGTTCGTGCGCATGGTGATCCAGGCCCGGTAGGTGTGCGCGGCGCATCACCCGTCGCGTGCCCGCGGGCCGGCCCTGCGTCCGTGGTCATGTCAGCTGGGATGGGAGCGGGGCCGTGTGGGTGACGGTCAGACCGGAGACGGCTCGGGTCAGGGCCACGTACAGGCGGCGCAGGCCCGTGCGTTCGTCCGGTTCGCCGTCGACCACGGCCTGCGGCTCGTCCAGGACGACGTAGTCGTACTCCAGGCCCTTGGCGAGCGAGGCCGGGACCAGGGTCAGGCGGGTCTCGGCCGTCGTCTCCTCGCCGGGGGCCAGGTGGGCGATGCCCGCCGCCGCCAGCGCCTCGGCCAGCGCCGGGACGCGGGCGTCGGCGGCGATCAGGCCGGTCGAGCCCTCGTTGCGCAGCGACTCCTCGCACGCGGCGACCACTTCGGCGGTGTCCGTGACCCGGCGGACCTCGAAGAAGCCCGGGTTCTCACGGACCGACGCGACCGGCGTCAGGCCGGGCGCGATGTGCGGCAGCAGCCGGGAGGCGTACGTGATCACGTCCGTCGGCACGCGGAAACCGGCCGTCAGCTCCTCGATCACGCCGTCCGTCTTGCCGAGGTGGGCCAGTGCCTCGTCCCAGCTCCGCGTCGCCCACGGCGTGGTGCCCTGCGCGAGGTCGCCGAGGACGGTCGCCGAACCGGTGCTGCAGCGCCGCCCGACCGCCCGGTACTGCATGGGGGACAGGTCCTGCGCCTCGTCCAGGACGACGTGGCCGAGGGAGGGCGTGCGCTCCACGATGTCCCGCGCCTCGTCGATCAGCACCGCGTCGGCCGGCGACCACCTGGCCGACTTCACCGACCGCACCGGCTTCGCCCACAGGATCGTCTTCTGCTCGTCCTCGCTCAGCAGGCCGTCGGCGTGCTCCGCGAGGAAGTCCGCGTCCGTGAGCAGGCGCAGCACGAGTTTCGCCGGGTCCACCGGCGGCCAGACCGCCTTCACGGCCGCCTTCACCGCGCTGTTGCGGGCCACCGCGTCCTGCACCCGGTCGTCCGGGGCCTCCCCGGAGCGCTCCATCTGCACCAGCACCGCGTGCGCGACGCGCTGCGGCAGGGCCTCGCGGGCGGCGCCGTAGCGGATGTCGCGCTCCAGCAACTCGCGGACGATCTCCTCCAGTTCGTACGCCGGCACCCGCCAGCGGCGCGAGCCGCGCACCACGACGACCGGCTCGGCCGGCATGGTCACGTGCGCGTACACGGCCCGCCGCAGCACCTGGGCCATCCGCGCGTCGCCCTTCACGACCGCCGCGGCCGCGTCGTCCGTGCCGCGCACCTCCACGTCGCGCGCGACCAGGTCGTCGACCGTGGCCTGCCGGACCGTCAGCTCGCCCAGCGCGGGCAGCACCTGCTCGATGTAGTGCAGGAAGGACCGGTTCGGCCCGATGACGAGGGTGCCGGTGCGGGCCAGCCGCTCGCGGTGCGCGTACAGCAGGTAGGCGACCCGGTGCAGGCCGACGGCGGTCTTCCCGGTGCCCGGACCTCCCTGCACGCACACGGTCCCGCCCAGCCCGCTGCGGACGATCTCGTCCTGCTCGGGCTGGATCGTCGCCACGATGTCGCGCATCGGGCCGACGCGCGGGCGCTCGATCTCCTGCTGGAGCAGTTTGCTGGTGCGGGCCGCCTCGGCCGGGTCGGACAGGTGCTCGTCCTCGTACGCGGTGAGGTCGCCGCCGGTGTAGCCGAAGCGGCGGCGCAGCGCGACGTCCATCGGGTCCTTCTTCGACGCCCGGTAGAACGGCTGCGAGACCGGCGCGCGCCAGTCGATCACCATCGGGTCCCCGTCGGCGTCGTGCACGTGCCGCCGTCCGATGTAGAACCTCTCCCCTTCGGCCCCTTCGGCCTGATCGGCGCCGGGGGCGTGCAGGTAGTCGAGGCGGCCGAAGAACAGCGGGGTGTCGCTGAGGTCGGCCAGCGCCTTGATGCGTTCGCCGATCTGGCGGGCCAGCACCTCGGCGTTGACCCAGTTCGCGGTGACGTCGCTGATGTCGAGCGACTCGACGTCCTCGCGCATGGCCCGCAGGGCGGCCCGGGAGGCGGCGAGGTGGGAGCGCTCACGGGAGAGGGGATCGTCGACGGGCGTGGACAAGGGGGTGCCTCCGAAGGCCTGCGGCGTGACATGCGAGACATGCGTGACATGCGTGACCGGCACGACCGGCATGACTCGGCATGACGGGCGTGCGGGCGTGACTGGCTGCGGGATACCGGCCGGTTTCCGTCCGGACGGCGGCGCTCCGTGTTCGGGAGGCGGGCAAGAGCGGAGATTCTAGGCCAGGCCCGCGGGCGGTCGCCAACCGGTTTTCCGGCAGCCCGGCCGCCCGGCCCGGTGATCCCCCGACTCCGTGGTCCTCTGGTCCCTTGGTCCTCTGATCCCCTGATCCCCTAGGGGACGCGGCAGCCCCGGTGGAGGAGCGGGTCAGACCGGGGTACTACGCGGCGCCGTCTGCGGTTCGCTCCGTGGACCGATGCGGACCTTATGTCCGGAACGCCACCATGGAGACATGAGTGCAGCAACCTTCCACCCGGCCCCTTCGCACAGCCACCACCCACGCCTCCACCGCCTCGCCGAAGTCCTGCACGCGATAAAGGTCTTCGTCGGCGCCGCCTTCAGCGTCGCCGTCCTCGGCGAGTACGGCGAGGACCCGGGCGTGCTCCGTAAGTGACCCCCGCGCCGAACTGAGTACGAGCCCACCCGCGGGATGAGCAGGGGCACCGGCGCCCCGCTGCCCACGGGCCTGCTTTACTGCGCGCATGACAACACAGCACAACCCGGCACAACCCCTCCCCAGACCGGACGCGGACGCGCGGGACCGCCGGGCCTGGGTGGCGCCGCTCATCGCGACGGTCCTGTTCGTGTTCCTCGGCCCGGCCGCGCTCCTCATCGGCGGCATGTCCGCCATGGCGACCGACGGCTGCGGCCACGACGACTGCTCGGCACTCATCACGCAGCTCGACGTGGTCTACGGCATCCTCACCTACGGCGGCCCGCTGGCCGTCCTCGCCTGCATCGCCGCGTGGGCCCTGCCCTGGAAGCGCCGCTGGTCGACCGCCCGCGTGGTCGCCGCCGTCGTCACCGTGCTCCCGCCGCTGTTCGTCCTGGTGCTGGTGTTCACGCTTCCGGCACCGTGAACCCGGCCCTGAGCCACCGGCCCGCCCGGCCCTGAGCCACCGGCCCGCGCGGCCGTGAGCCACCGGCCCGCGCGGCCGTGAGCCACCGGCCCGCCCGGCCCTGAGCGGCCGGACCGCTCCCGGACTCCGACGGGGCGGCCGGACCGCTCCGATGCTCCGAGCGGCCGGACCGCTCAGCTCTCCGCGAGGATCTCGTCCGCGTCCACGATCCGGTAGGCGTACCCCTGCTCGGCCAGGAAGCGCTGCCGGTGGGCGGCGAAGTCCTGGTCGATCGTGTCGCGGGCGACCACGGAGTAGAAGTGGGCCTGGTGGCCGTCGGCCTTGGGCCGCAGCACCCGTCCCAGCCGCTGTGCCTCCTCCTGCCGCGACCCGAAGGTCCCCGACACCTGGATCGCGACCGTCGCCTCCGGCAGGTCGATGGAGAAGTTCGCGACCTTGGACACCACCAGCACGCTGATCTCGCCCTCCCGGAAGGCGTCGAACAGCTTCTCCCGCTGCGCGTTGGACGTCTCGCCCTTGATGACGGGCGCGTCCAGGTGCTCGCCCAGCTCGTCGAGCTGGTCGATGTACTGCCCGATGACCAGGATCTGCTGCCCGGCGAACCGTCGCACCAGAGCCTCGGTCACCTTCCGCTTGGTCGCGGTGGTCGCGCAGAAGCGGTACTTCTCCTCCGTCTCGGCCGTGGCGTAGGCGAGCCGCTCCGAGTCCGTGAGGTTGACCCGGACCTCCACGCAGTCGGCGGGCGCGATGTAGCCCTGCGCCTCGATCTCCTTCCACGGAGCGTCGAACCGCTTCGGGCCGATCAGCGAGAACACGTCCGACTCGCGGCCGTCCTCCCGCACCAGGGTCGCGGTCAGCCCCAGCCGCCGCCGCGCCTGGAGGTCGGCGGTGAACTTGAACACGGGCGCGGGCAGCAGGTGCACCTCGTCGTAGACGATCAGGCCCCAGTCGCGGGAGTCGAACAGCTCCAGGTGCGGGTAGACGCCCTTCCGCCGCGTCGTCAGCACCTGGTAGGTGGCGATCGTGACGGGCCGGATCTCCTTCCGCGTCCCGCTGTACTCGCCGATCTCGTCCTCGGTCAGCGAGGTGCGCTTCACCAGCTCGTGCTTCCACTGCCGGGCGGAGACGGTATTCGTGACCAGGATCAGGGTGGTCGACTTGGCCTGCGCCATCGACCCCGCGCCGACCAGCGTCTTGCCGGCCCCGCAGGGCAGCACGACGACACCGGAGCCGCCGTGCCAGAAGTTCTCCACGGCCTGCTTCTGGTACGCCCTGAGCGCCCAGCCGTCCTCGTTCAGCTCGATCGGGTGCGCCTCGCCGTCCACGTAACCGGCGAGGTCCTCGGCCGGCCAGCCCAGCTTGAGCAGCACCTGCTTGATCTGCCCGCGCTCGGAGGGGTGCACGGCGACGGTGTCCGGGTCGATGCGCGTCCCGACCAGCGGCGCGATCCGCTTCGAGCGCAGCACCTCCTCCAGCACCGGCCGGTCGGTGCTGGTCAGCACCAGTCCGTGCGTCGGGTGCTTGCTGAGGGTCAGCCGGCCGTAACGGTCCATCGTCTCGGCGACGTCCACCAGCAGCGCGTGCGGCACCGGGTAACGGCTGTACTGCACGAGCGCGTCCACGACCTGCTCGGCGTCGTGCCCGGCCGCGCGCGCGTTCCACAGGCCGAGCGGCGTCACCCGGTAGGTGTGGATGTGCTCCGGCGCGCGCTCCAGCTCCGCGAACGCCGCGATGGACCGACGGCACTCGTCGGCCTGCTCGTGGTCGACCTCGAGCAGCAGCGTCTTGTCGGACTGGACGATGAGTGGACCGTTCACCTGCGAGACCCCTTCCGAGCGGCCAAACGTCCAGTGTGCCCTATCGGCCGGTGATCACCGCTGGTCGTCCGGTCACCACCGGTCGTCCGAGCCCCTTCGGCCTCCCGAGCCCCTTCGGCCTCCCGAGCCCCTTCGGCCTCCCGAGCCACCTCGGCCTCCCGAGCCACCTCGGCCTCCCGAGCCCCCTCGGCCTCCCGAGCCCCCTCGGCCTCCCGAGCCCCCTCGGCCTCCCGAGCGCCGTCAGTCGTCCGCGAGTTCGGCGACCCCCGTGATGCGGTGCAGCGGGTAGGTGCGGACCTCGTCCGCCGTGTGGTCGTACGCCGTCACGAAGCCGCCCTCGACGCGGATCGGGGCGATGACGCGCTGACTCGCGGTGCCCTCGGCGTTGACGTACCCGATCCACAGCGTCTCGCCGGTCAGGACGGCCGCCTGCACGGTGGCCAGGGTCTCGGCGGAACCGGTGCGGGGCAGCTCGCCGTTCGCCGCGGGGGCCTGCTTGCGCGGCGCCGTGGACGCCAGGTCGCCGGCCCTGACGGCGCGGACCGCGGCCGCGAGGAGCGTGGCGTCCGGCGTCGGCGGGCCCTCCGGGACCGGTTCCGGCGCGGTGCGCGGCGGGGTGCGGTACGCGTCGGCGCGGGTGATCACCACGTCGCCCTCGGCCGACTCGGCGGCCGGCGCGAAGCCCATCGCCCGCAGCCCCTCCAGCAGGGCCGCCGGGGCGGCCTGGGCGGCCAGCACGGTCGGCGCGAGGCGGCGCAGGCGCAGGGCGGCGGCGCGCCGGTCGGCGAGGATCTCGTTCAGCAGCGCGTCGTCGTCGCAGCGCACGTACGCCGAGGCTGCGCCGACCCGCAGATGGCCGTGCCTGCGGGCCACGTCGTCGATCAGGTACGCCAGCGGCTGCGGCACCGGCGTGCGGGAGTGCGCGGCGAGGAAGGCGTGCAGGTCGGAGGCGGTCTGGCCGGCGTCCAGGGCACGCCGTACCGAGGCCGGGGTGAAGCGGTAGACCGTCGCCCCGCCCTTGGACTCGACGTCGGCGAGCACGCCGAGCAGGTCGGCCAGCGGCCGCTGGAGCGGGCCGGGCGCCACCGCCGTCAGGTCGGCCTGCAGCAGGACGTGGTCCAGCGGCTCCGGCAGCAGCGGGGCGAGCAGCCGGGCGGCGGCCGCCGCGGCGGTGGCCTGCTCGGCGGGGGAGAGGGGCTCGACGGGGGCCTGCGCGTGGAGGACGTGGTGCACGGGCAGCTTGTCGCCGGGGCCCGCCGGCTCCGGCTCCGGTCCCGGCCCGGGTTTCCTCGGCGCGGGCGCGCCCAGCAGCGCCCGCCCGTGCGCGGACAGGGCGCCCCGGCCGGTGACGCCCAGCGTCTCCGCCTCCGACAGCGCCCAGCGGGCCAGCCGGGCGCGCAGGTCGTCGTCCCGGCGCTGCGGGCGCTCCCAGTCCAGGCGGGCGAGCACCGAACCGGCGGACGGCGAGGTGCCCTCCGGCAGCCCGGCCAGCAGGGTCAGCACCCGGTGCCGTACCTCGGGCGCCGCGGACCGGTCGAGCCCCGGCCCGAGCGCCGACAGCGTGCGGTCCTTCGCGTCCCGCCCGCCGACCAGCCCCGGCGTCCGGGTCGCCGTCAGCCACGCCCGGGCGAGCTGCGCCCAGCGCTCGGCGGGCGGGCGTTGCAGCCACTCGTCGTGGGCCGGGGTCGCCGCGTACCGCTCGTCGGCCTCCCCGTCGGAGGCGAGCAGGCCCGCCGCGTAGGCGAGTTCGAGCCAGAAGGCGGCGACGGGCTCGGGCACGTCCAGGGCGACCGCGGTGCGCTTGAGGTCGCGCACGCTCAGCCCGCCCGCCCGCAGCACCGCGGGCCCGCCCTCGTCCCAGTCCTTCAGCAGCTCCTCCACCGTCGCCAGCGCCGTGTACGCCTGCCCGGCCGCCGTCGCGTCCACCACCTGCGGACGGTGCGTGGCGGTGGGCTCCAGCGCGGGCGGCAGCGGCTCGACGGCGCGGTGCGCCCGGCCGCCGCGCAGGTGCAGGGCCACCTCGCGGGGCAGTACGACCGTGCCGGGCGCCGTCGGCAGCAGCAGGCCCCGGTCGAGCAGCCAGCGCAGGTGGGCCGCCGGATCCGCGGTGACCTGGCCGTACGGCGGCCCCCAGACCAGCCGGTCCAGCACCTCACGTGCCGGGGGCGGGGCCGCGTCGAGCAGCGCCGCCATCCGGGTGCGGTCGGTGAACAGTCCGGTCAGCGAGGCCACGGCGGAGACGGAGTCGTGCGTCGAGGCCAGCCCGGCCGCCGTCACGATCTCCTGGATGCGCCCCGGCGACATGCCCGACGTCGCCTCCCGCACGGTGGGGCCGAGCCCCGTCGGGGACGGGTGCTGCGGCGACGGCGAGAGCAACTCGCGGGCCGTGCGCACCAGTCGGAGCCGGTCGTCGCCGCCCCACACCAGCGCCAGCTCGCGCAGCGTGCCGAGGGCGCGGGGCAGCGCGGCGGTGACCGCCGGGTCGCCCGCGTCGCCGGCCATCAGCCCGAGCAGCTCCTCGTACGCCGCCGGGTCCGAGGCCACCGCCAGGGCCTGGGCCGTCTGCTGGGCGAAACGGTCCAGCCGCTCCAGCGCCCGGACCACGGACGCCCGGGTGCCGGCCCGGGTGGCGAGCTGGGTGAGGTCGGTGGGGACGGGGGTGACGAGATCGGGGCGGGCGCGCAGGAGTGCGGCCAGGGAGGCGTCGTCCCTGACACGGAGGGCCTCTGCGAGTGAACGCGGGGCGGCCGGGGTGCTCATCCGACCCACGGTAGCGGGTGCCCGGCCCGCCGGCCCGGGCCCCCGGGCCCACGCCGACCGGCCCGGACGTCCTCGCTCCGGCCGCGGCACGGCCCCGCGCGGCGCCCGCCACCGGGCCGGTCTGTGCCGATCTGCGCTACCTTCGTGCCCACGTGGTATCCAACACGCCCGCCCCGGAGGGGACTTCGTTGGGGATCGAGAGCGACCAGGTCGTCTACGAGTATCTGAGCCGCGTCGGCGACGTGGCGCACCAGCAGCAGTTGCCGTCCGCCACGCGCATGCGGCTGGTGTCCGAACTGCGCAACGAGATCGACCGGCGCCGGGCCAAGGCCACCGCCGACTCCCCGGCCGCCGTCCGCCGCATCATCGACCGGATCGGCAGCCCCGACGAGGTCGTCGCCGCCGCGGGCGGCACCGGCACCGGGCCGGAACCGGCCCCGACGCGCGTGCCCGTGCAGCGGGACGGCGGGACCGCCGGCGACGCGGGAGACGGCGGCCGGCGCAAGGGGCTGCGCCGCGTGGTGCCGCGCCCGCGGCCCGAGCCGCCCGCCGCCCCCGAGGCGGCGCCCCCGGCGGGCGCGCGGGAAGCCGGCGCCGGAGCGGCGCCGGCCGACTGGTGGCGGGTGGAGGGCAGGCCGTTCGTGGAGAGCGAGGTGCCGGGCTTCACGGGAGGCATCGAGATCCCGGAACTGCTGCGCCCCCCACGCCCGAGGGAGCCACAGGGCGAGGCGGACCCCGCCGCCGACAAGACCGGGTCCGCGAAGGCCGGTCCCACGAAGGGCGGTCCCGCCGGGGAAGCCGCCGCCGACGCCACCGATGCCACCGAGGCCACGGACGCTCCCGCCGCCCGCCGCCGCCTCGCCCTGCCGCTCTCCGGCCGGCGCAACCCGCTGCTGCTGATCGCCGCCGGGCTGCTCGTCGCCGGCGCGCTCCTCGGCAACTGGGTCGCCCTGCTGCTCGGCTGGGCCATCGCCTACGCCTCCCGCCGCCTGACGCAGAACGAGTCCAAGGTGGCCGTCATGGGCATGCCGGGACTGGCGCTGGCGGCCGGCGCCGGGTGGCTGTGGGGCCGGGCGAACGGCCGCTGGGGCGACCCCATCGCCGACGGCCACCTCAACGACGCGATCGCCCAGACCTGGCCATGGGTGGTACGAGCCGCCGCACTCCTGTCGGCCCTGTACCTGACCTGGCGCTCACAACGCCGGACGTAGGCCGCGCGGTCGTGTCCGGCGGGCGTCCGTACGCTGGCCGTCTGTCCGGCGGGGCCGGTGGGCACAATGGGCGGTATGGCCTTCGCGACCTCTTCCGCCTCTTCCGCGCTCACTGTCGGCTTCGACCTGGACATGACCCTGATCGACTCGCGCCCCGGCATCCGCGCCTGCTACCAGGCGCTGTCGGAGCGGACGGGCGTGTACATCGACGCCGATCTCGCGGTCACGCGGCTCGGGCCGCCGCTCGCCGACGAACTCGTCCACTGGTTCCCCGAGGACGAGATAGCGGCCATGGGCGAGCTGTACCGGTCGATGTACCCGACGATCGCGGTGGCCGCCACGCCCGCGCTGCCGGGCGCGCGGGAGGCGATCGACGCGGTGCGGGCCGCCGGTGGGCGGGCGATCGTCGTCACCGCCAAGTACGAGCCGAACGCCAAGCTGCACCTGGAGCACCTCGGCATGGAGCCCGACGCGGTGATCGGCGACCTGTGGGCCGAGCAGAAGGCGCTGGCGCTGCGCGAGCACGGCGCCGCCGTCTACGTCGGCGACCACACGGGCGACGTGCGGGGCGCGCGCACGGCCGCCGCCGTGTCCGTCGCCGTGGCGACCGGGCCGTGCAGCACCGAGGAGCTGACGACGGCCGGTGCGGACGTCGTGCTCGGGGACCTGACGGAGTTCCCCGGGTGGCTGGCGGACTACCGTCCCGTCCGCGCCTGACGGCGCGCCACCGCGATCGACCGGAGCACGCCGGCGGCGGCGATGAGGAAGCCGACGCCCATGAGCATGCTCAGGCCGAACATGAACGGCGGAAAAGGCTTCGCGTGGAGGAACAGCGGAGCAACTGTGACGAGTGTGGCCACCGCACCGGCGAAGAACACGATGGCACCGGCACGGATCAGTCGGTCACCGGGCGCGGCGGAATTCGTTTGGGTTTTGTCACGCACCCCACCAGGGTAGTTCCCAGCCCGAAGGAACAACCGGGAGACGTCTTGTCACCGGCCTGAAGACCATTAGCCTTGGTAGCGGCGGGTCACGGACGACCCGCTCTAGTGCTATCAAGAGCCGTTTCCAGAAGCAGTTTTCCCGACGAGTACGAGGACGAGGACAGACGTGCCTACCGGCAAGGTCAAGTGGTTCAACAGTGAGAAGGGCTTCGGCTTTCTCTCCCGCGACGACGGCGGTGACGTCTTCGTCCATTCCTCGGTCCTCCCCGCCGGAGTCGAGACGCTCAAGCCGGGCCAGCGCGTGGAGTTCGGCGTCGTCGCCGGGCAGCGCGGTGACCAGGCCCTTTCGGTGACCGTCCTCGACCCGACCCCCTCGGTCGCGGCCGCCACCCGCAAGAAGCCGGACGAACTGGCCTCCATCGTCCAGGATCTGACGACCCTCCTCGAGAACATCACCCCGATGCTCGAGAAGGGCCGCTACCCCGACAAGGCGTCCGGTAAGAAGATCGCCGGCCTGCTCCGCGCGGTCGCCGACCAGCTCGACGTCTGACCCCTCCGCCGCGGCACCCTGCCCGCCGCAGCAGATCGTCCGCCTGCGGCAGCCCGTCCGCCGCGGGCAGACCGTCCGCTACGCGAGCACGAGCGTCACGGGAACGCCAGCGCGTCCGCGCCGAGGGGCGGCACCAGCCCCTCGGCCGCCGCGCGGGTGAGCAGCCCGCGGACGGCCGCGTAGCCGTCGTCGCCCAGGTCGGCCGTGAAGTCGTTGACGTACAGGCCGATGTGCTGGTCGGCGACGGACGGGTCCATCTCCTGGGCGTGTTCCATGACGTACGGGCGGGAGGCCGCCGGGTCGGCCCAGGCCGCGCGGACGGACGCGCGGACGGAGTCGGCCAGCAGCGTCAGCGCCCCGGCGCCCAGGGACCGCTTGGCGACGATCGCGCCCAGCGGGATGGGCAGGCCGGTGGTCCGCTCCCAGTGCTCGCCCATGTCCGCGAGCTTGTGCAGGCCGTAGTGGTGGTACGTGAAGCGCGCCTCGTGGATGACGAGCCCGGCGTCGACCTTCCCGTCCCGCACGGCCGGCATGATCTCGTGGAACGGCATCACGACGATCTCCCCGACCTTCCCCGGGACGGTGTCCGCGGCCCACAGCCGGAACAGCAGATACGCCGTCGACTTCTCGCTGGGGACGGCGACCGTACGGCCCGTCAGGTCGACGCCGTGGTCACGCGTGAGCACCAGCGGCCCGCACCCCCGGCCCAGCGCGCCCCCGCACGGCAGCAGCGCGTACTCGTCGAGGACGTACGGCAGGACGGCGTACGACACCTTCAGCACGTCGAACTCGCCGCGCTCGGCCATGCCGTTGGTGATGTCGATGTCCGCGAACGTCACGTCCAGCGCGGGCGCGCCCGGGACGCGGCCGTGGGCCAGGGCGTCGAAGACGAAGGTGTCGTTGGGGCAGGGCGAGTACGCGATCCGCAGGGGCTGCTCACTGGTCATGCTTGTTCCAACTCTCCAGTACGGGCAGGAGCTTCCCGAAGCCGTCGGTCAGGGCGGCGAGGGCGTCGGCGATGCGCCAGGCGGCGCGGTCGCGGGGGCCCACCGGGTTGGACACCGCGCGGATCTCCACGACGGGCACGCCGTGCGCCGCGGCCGCCTCGGCGACCCCGAAGCCCTCCATCGCCTCGGCGAGGGCGCGCGGATGGCGGGCGCGCAGCCGCTCGGCGCGCTCGGCGGTGCCGGTCACCGTGGAGACGGTGAGTACCTCTCCGGTGCGGGCCCCGGTCACGCGCGCGAGGTCTCGTACGAGTGAATCGGGTGGACTGTGGGTGACGGTCCCGAAGCCCAGCTCGGTGACCGGCACGAACCCCTGCGCGGTCTCGGCGCCCAGGTCGGCCGCGGTGATCCGGTCGGCGACGACGAGCGAGCCGACGGGCGCGGCGGGCTGGAAGCCCCCGGCGATCCCGGCGGAGACGACCAGGGTGTACGGGGCGCCGTCGAGGGCCGCCGCGGTCAGGGCGGCGGCGGTACGGGCCCCCGCGAGCGCCGGCCCCACACCGACCGCCGTCAGATCGACCGCCGCCGGACCGGCCGGCGCCTCACCGGCCGCCGTCACGTCGGCCGCCGACTGGCTGGCCGCCGTCGGATCGGCCGCCGACCGGCCGGGCGTAGGCTCACCGGCCGCCGGTGACAGCCGGTGCAGGACCGCGCCCGGGAGCCGCAGCTCCCGGAAGGACCCCGCGAACGCCCGCGCCACCGCGTCCCGCTCGGCGGGGACGGCGGTGGCCACCAGCACGCGGAGCCCGACGGCAGCGGCAGCGATCAGGCGTCCTTCTTCAGCTTGAACGACCACAGCCCGGTGACCGTGTTGCTGCCCTTCTTGCCGTTGCCCGCCTTGATGGAGACCAGGGTCGAGTTGCCCTGGGCGCCGTACTGGGCGTTGAAGAAGACGCTGCCCGGGATGGTGCGGTAGGTCTTGGTGCTGTCCTCGGTGAGCGGCTGGCCGTTCATCAGGATCGTCCACCGCTTGTCGGCGGTGTCGGGGTCGACGCCGAAGCGGACGGTCTCGTCGGGGTCGACCTTGATGGACTTGATGTCCTTGTCCTTCAGGCACTTCGTCAGGTCCGCGACGCTCAGGCCCTTGCCCTCGCCGCCGCAGGTGGCCTCCTCGCTGACCGAGGAGGAGCCGACCGTGATCGTCGACAGCGGCGTCGGCTTCTCACAGGCCGACAGGACGAGCAGTCCGGCACAAACGGCGCCGGCGGCGGCGACGGCGCGGCGGCGTCGCACAGCGGATTGCATCGAGGTCATGGCCGAAGGCTATCGGGCGGCCCCGGTGCCGCGACCAGGCGGGGTACGACGTGCCCGTGCGTTACGCCACGCGGGGCCGTGCGGAGCCGCCGTGCCGGGCCGACCCGATCAGCCCGCGGAAGGTGGCGAGCCACCCCAGGGCGAGGACCGCGGCGGCCACGCACAGGCCCGCCGTGCCGTTCAGCGGCATCACTATGCCTATCGCGCCGCCCAGCACCCACGACACCTGCATCAGCGTCTCCGAGCGGGCGAACGCCGAGGTGCGCACCAGCTCGGGCACGTCCCGCTGGATCAGCGCGTCCAGCGACAGCTTCGCCAGCGCCTGCGAGAACCCGGCGACCGCGGCCAGGCACGCCACCAGGAACGCGCTGAAGAACACCGCCGCCGTGATCGCCGCACCCAGCACGACCGCCAGCACCGTCACGATGATGATCTCCGGCGCCCGGGCGCGCAGCCACGCCCCGACCGCCGTGCCGAGCGCGTTGCCCGCGCCCGCCGCGACGGCCACCATGCCCAGCGACACGGCCGCGCTGGAGCCGGTCAGCGGGTGCTCGCGCAGCAGAAAGGCGAGGAAGAACGTCAGGAAGCCCGACAGCCAGCGCAGGGCGGCGTTCGCGCCGAGCGCGTGGGTGACCGCGAGACCGACCGTCCTGAGGCCCGGGCGCTTGACCGGCTTGAGGTGCGGCCCGTGCAGATGCGCCTCGTCCGCGGCGAGCAGGGCCACGTCCTCACCCTTGGCCGAGTCCACCTTCGGCGGCAGTGAGAAGGACAGGAACGTGCCCACGACGAAGATCACGAAGGCGCCGTAGAGCGGCCAGCGCGGACCGACCGCGTGCAGCCCGGCGCCGACCGGGGCGGCCACCGCGGTGGCCAGCAGCCCGCCGAGGGTGACCCGCGAGTTCGCCTTCACCAGGGAGAACTTCGGCGGCAGCAGACGCGGCACGACGGCGCTCCTGACCACGCCGTACGCCTTCGAGGCGACCAGCACGCCCAGCGCCGCCGGATACAGCTGGAGGCTGCCGGTGGAGACGGCACCGGCGATGATCAGCGCGAGCAGCGCCCGGGCCAGCATCGCGCCCGCCATCGCGGCGCGGCGGCCGTGCGGCAGACGGTCGAGCAGCGGCCCGATCACCGGCGCGAGGACGGTGAAGGGCGCCATGGTGATCGCGAGGTAGAGCGCGACCCGTCCGCGCGCCTCGTCGGTCGGCACGGAGAAGAAGACGGTGGAGGCGAGGGCGATCGTGATCATCACGTCGCCGGCGCCGTTCACGCCGTGCAGTTCGATCAGCTTGCCCAGGCCGGACTCGCCCGCGCCGTGCGCGTGGGTGGCCTTCCTGATCCCGCGCACGGTCCCGGTGAACGGGAAGTGCAGGGCACGGCCGACCGCGCGGACGGACCCGCCGAACCGGCCCGAACCGCCACTTCGGCCCTTCCCCCTGACCCCGCCCACACCGGCGGTTCCCTGGGGCGTCCTTGCGGCTGCCACGACGCAATAGTGCCCCGATAACGGTGTGCGTAGTGCGGTTACCGCGCGTATGGAGCCGACCGGACTCGTGGAGAGGGACCTTTTCCGACCCGTCGGTGTAGGCCGCGCGCACGCGAGAAGGTAGCGTGCCTATCTCAGCCATCCCGCAGAATGGATGGCAGAGGTGCGCCCGAGCGCGATCGGGCGCGGACGTCGACGCGGTCCCCGGGTCCGCTCCGTCCGCCCCGCCGCCGCCAGGCAGCCGCACCTGTGAGACGGCGTAGGAGAGAAGCGATACCTGTGAGCGCAGCGACCACGCGAAGCCGCACCCCCGACCGCCTGTGCGCCGAGGCAGTCGACCTCGCCCGCGCCACAGCCGAGGAGGCCGCCGCGCCGGGGATCGTCGGCGAACACGAGGGACTCGTGTCCGAGGGCGACCGCGTCGTCACGCACTTCTTCGCCTGCAAGGAACTCGGCTACCGCGGCTGGCGCTGGGCGGTGACCGTGGCCCGCGCCTCCCGCGCCAAGGTCGTCACCGTCGACGAGGTGGTGCTGCTGCCCGGCCCGGACGCCGTGCTCGCGCCGGAGTGGGTGCCGTGGAGCGAGCGGCTGCGCCCCGGCGACATGGGGCCCGGCGACCTGCTGCCCACCGACGCCGAGGACCTGCGCCTGGAGCCCGGCTTCACCGGCGAGGACGAGCCGGCGCCGAACGCCGCCGTCTCCGAGGACATGGCCGAGCTGGCCGAGGCGGAGGACGCGGAGGTCACGGCGGGCGCCCCGGCCACCCTGCCCGTCGTCCCGTCCCGCGGCTCCATCGCGGCCGTCGCCGAGGAACTGGGCATGCGCCGCGCCCGCGTCCTGTCCCGGTACGGCCTGCACACCGCCGCGGACCGCTGGGAGGACGCGTACGGCTCCAAGACCCCGATGGCCCAGGCGGCCCCGGCGTCCTGCGTCAGCTGCGGCTTCCTCGTCCGCATCGGCGGCTCCCTCGGGCAGGCCTTCGGCGTCTGCGCCAACGAGTTCTCCCCGGCCGACGGCCGCGTGGTCTCCCTGGCCTACGGCTGCGGCGGCCACTCCGAGGCGGCGATCATGCCGAAGACCCCGCAGCCGGCCCCGCCGGTGATCGACGAGACCAAGGTCGACGTCTTCCCCCTCCGCCCGGCCCCGGACTCCGGCTCGGTCCCGTCCGTCACGGACGAGGCCGCCGCGGAACTGGGCCACTCCTAGCCCCCGGCGGCCCGCCGGGCCCCGGCGGGCCCGCGCCCACCCGGGCCCGGGCACGGCTCACCGCTCCGTGAAGATCTCCTCGGCGGTGGGGGCGATCACGGCACGCCGGAGCCAGCGGCTCAGGGTCTCGGAGTCGTCACACCCGATGACCCGCTCGCGGACGGCTCCGGGGACATCGATGCCCCGCACCTCCAGCACCTCCAGGACGTCCCAGGCGGCCCGCTGAGCCTGCCCCTCGACGCGGCCCTCCTCCCGGATTTCTCGGGATGGGGGCAATTTGCAGAAGGAGAGGTCCACGGCCACCAGCTGCCTCCAGATATCTGCGGCGGGGTTTTTGCCAAGCCCTTGTGCAACGAGTCCGACGATCGGGTTGGCGAGCGCCGCGGGCTCGTCCCGCAGAGCTGCGGTCATCGCTTTGAGCATGGTCTCGATGGCCGGATTCGCGGCGTGGGTGATGGCGGACAGTGCGGCGAGTGCGAGGTCCTCGCGGACCTCGGCCGGGTCGGTGAGCACCGGCATGCTGCGCGGTCCCGTGACCAGCGGATGCAGGGTGAGCAGGGGCGACTGGGGATGCCCGAAGACCACCGGGCGCGCCGCCCATGCCACGATGGCGGGATCCTGGCAGAGGACCAGCAGCATCGGCTGCAATCGGTACTTCATGAGCAGGTAGGACACGTAGTGCGCCCAGCTCGCGGGCTTTTCCGGGTCCTTCGAGCCCTGGGCCTCGACCGCCAGGAGCAGCGGCTCGTCGTGCTCCGTCTCCAGCCTGAGCAGAATGTCGGCCCGGCGTTCCAACGGGTGGGCCGCCTCGGTGACGTCGGTGGGCAGGATGGTGACCGAGGTGGGTGGGGTGAAGTCGATGCCCAGCACGTCGGACACCCGGGAGAACAGCCGCGGGTGGTCCTGGAAGATGCGGTGCATCGCCTCGTGGGACGAACCGACCATGGGGTCTCCTCAGCTTCAGAAGGTGGGTTCCGGCGCCGAGAGGCGTACCTCGGCCCAGACGGTCTTGCGCGGGAAGCGCCCGTCGGACACGCCCCAGCGGTCGGCGAGCGCTTCGACGAGCAACAGGCCCCGGCCGGATTCGGATTCAGGGTCGGCGGAGGCGGGCCGGGGCCGGGGCAGTTCGTCGCCCCGGGTGTCGGTGACCTCGATGCGGAGCGTGCCGGCCACGACGTGGAGCGTGAGCCGGAAGTCCCGTCCCGCTACGCGGCCGTGGGTCGCCGCGTTGACGGCCAGCTCCGCGATGATCTGGCGGGCGGGGTCCAGCGGCAGGCCCCAGGAACGGAGTTGTTCCACCCCGAGCAGCCGGGCGAGGCGGGCGCCGCGTGGCGTCGGGGAGAGCTGCAGGCTGAAGTTGCGTACGGGGGCGGCGGGTTCGGCGGTTCGCTGATTCACGTCACTCAGCGTGGCGGTGTCTGCTCATCGTGGATAGTGACTCAATGAGTACGTACGGTCACTGTCCGGAGCTTGTCCGGTGCTGTCGGGGCTGTGCCGACGGTTGGTACGGGTAGGGCGCCGGGTGCGCGTCACGGACGGTTCCGAGGGAGAGGTGCGGCATGACGGCAGTCGAGGCGGAGGCGGGGCGGCTCAAGGACGAGGCGGACGAGCCGGGCTGGGAGGTCGACCCGGACGACGAGTGGGGCGTCGCGGTCATCACCACGGTGGGGCGGCAGGTGAAGCTGCGGCGCGAGGCGGTGGGGATGAGGGCCGCCGAGTTCGGGAGAGCGGTCGGCTACGGCGAGGACATGGTCTACAAGATCGAGGGCGGCAAGCGGATCCCCCGGCAGGAGTTCCTGGACAAGGCGGACGAGGTCCTGGAGGCGGGCGGGCTGATCGCGGCGACGTGGGAGGACGTGAAAAAGGTCCGGTACCCGAAGAAAGTGCGGGCACTGGGCAAGTTGGAAGCGCAAGCGGTTGAGATCGGCCTGTACGAGTGCAACATCATCCCGGGTCTGTTGCAGACGCCGGAGCATGTGCGGGCTCTGATCACGGCAGCACAGCCGCCGTACTCGCCCGATGACGTGGAACGCATGGTGGCCGCGCGATTGGCCCGGCGATCGGTCTTCGAACGCGATCCCGCTCCCTCCATCCACTTCGTGGTGGAAGAGGCGCCCCTGCGACGACAGATTGCGGGCACAATGGCGTGGCGACAGCAACTCGAACATCTGCTGGAGGTGGGGCGGTTGAACCACGTCACGCTTCAGGTCATGCCGACGAACACCGAAGCCCACCCGGGCTTGGACGGCCGGATCGAGCTGCTGAAGTTCCCGGATGGCACAGCTGTGGGACGTGCCGACGGCCTGTTCAACAGTCGCCCAGTCTCCGACCCCAGGCAGCTCCGTATCTTGGAGCTGCAATATGGCACCATCCGGGCACAAGCCCTCCCGCCGCGGGAGTCGTTCGCCTTCATCGAGAAACTGCTGGGAGAGACATGATGCGCAAGGCCTCCGCCGGGGGAACCTCCGAACTGGCGTGGTTCAAGAGCAGCTACAGCGGTGGTACCAACGGCGAGTCCTGTGTCGAGATCGCCACTGTTCCCGGCACCGTCCACGTCCGCGACTCCAAGAACGTCACGGGTCCCCGGCTCGCCTTCGCCCCGGACGCGTGGGAGAAATTCGTCCCGTACGCGTCCGGAGCCTGACCACACCGCTCGGTTCGCCTGCTACTCCACCAGCAGGCGAACCAATTGATCCTCGGCCCGGTGTGCCGGGCGTTCCCGGGAAGCCGCTGGAGGACGGGGCGGGGGAGCCCGCCTCACCTGCGTCCGGGGGCGCTGTCGAGCCGTAGGAGGGCCGTCGGGACAGCGGCCGATGCCAGCGCCCGGCGGTGACGGCGGAGCACCGCGGACTCGCCCAGCAGCAGGGAGCGCGGCCGGTAGGCGGGGCCGTTGAGGGAGCGCTCCAGCGCGGGGAGGTAGTTCCAGCGCACCGCCGGGTGCGCGGAGTGCGCGAAGTGGTACAGGTCGCCGTACGGCAGCCAGGTGCCGCGGGCGAGCAGGGCGAGGAGCGCGTTGCGCGGGTACAGCCGCAGGCAGCGGCCCGCCTCCACGACGACGGGCGGTCCGGTCACCGGCTCCGGGTCGAACCAGCGGTGCTCGACGAGCAGGGACATCCACGCGAGCTGCGGGTACAGCAGCAGCCGGGGCAGCACCAGGGCGAACACGGCCGCCTCCCAGCCGAAGGCGAGGACCGCAGCCGCCGTCACCGCCGCCGGCCCGGCCGCTCGCAGCCGTCCGGCGCCGGGCTCCCGCCGGAGGGCGGCCAGGCCGCGCAGGGTGCCGTAGGCGCCGGACGGGGTGAGCGGGTGAATCATGCCGAGCAGGCACCGCGCCGTCGTGGCCCCGGGCCGCAGGCCGGCCGCGTGGAGTTCGGCCAGGTTGGGATCGGCTCCGGCGACCGTTGCGTTCGGATGGTGCTCGCGTACGTGCCGACGCCGGCGTACGGACACGGGGACGAAGCCCAGAGGGATGTGGACGGCCGTCTCGGCGAGCAGCATGTTCAGCCGGCCGCTCCGTACCAGTACGCCGTGCACCGCGAAGTGGCTGACCTCCTGGAGGTGACGGAATTTCACCGCACCCGCGAGCGCGGCGGCCGCGCAGCCCCAGGGGCCACCGCGCGCGGCCACCCCGCACCATCCGGCGAACTCCAGCCAGTGCCCGAGCAGTAGAAGTACGGGCGTGACGTCGTTCAGCCGCTCACGCTGGAGCCGCATCACCGAACGGAGCGATTCCGGTGTGTGCCGTCCCCGCGCCGGGCTGAACCACCACCGGTCCGCCTGCCGCAGAGCGATCCCCACCGTGACTGCCAACAGACCGGCCGACAGCGCCCCCAACGTCGTCCCCTTCCCCTCGTCCCCCACCGGGAGCGGCACGGGGCGGAGACGGCCGTCGGGACAGCGTCGGGCCGACGGTCAGATCTCGGTCGGGTGGATCCCCGCCTCGTGCAGCACCTTCAGGTTTTCCCGGCTGAGCTCCGCGAACGCGCTGATTTCCGCCATGTGCGCGGCACCCGCGTACTCCACCGGGCCGTCACCCAGCAGCACGGCGGGGTCGAGTTCCGCCTCGTACACGACGGTGGCGTTCCCCTCCAGCACCGGCTGCCACACACCCCCGGTCGTCTGGAGGAAGCTCCGGGCGACACCTCCGGGGCTGCGCACGGTCACCGGCCGCTCGGGATCGACCAGCCCAAGCCGGGACAGGGTGGCACGGGAGGCCGCGATGCCCGAGCCGCACGACGGCGTCAGCCCGGCCCCCCGCTCGTAGGTGTGGATGAACACCTCGTCGTCCGACAGCGGCAGCACGAAGGAGAGATTGGCACCGATCGGGAACACCTCCGGTGATCCGGCGACGCGCCGGCCGGTCTCGATCAGCTCGGCCTCGTCGTACGCGTCGATCACCGTGATCAGGTGCGAGTTCGGCACCGCGACCGCCGTCACGTGGCGCGACGGGTGGAAGGCCGGGAGCAGCCGGTCCACGTACTCGCCGTGCGGTCCTTCAGCACCTGGGACGACAATGCCTCCGCCACACGCGCACTGAGGTCCCGGCGTGGCTGTGTGGTGGTTGTCATGCGCTCCATCCCCCAGGCGAGTGCACAGTCGCCCTACATCTTCGGTGCTCTGATTACGGAAAGGCAAGGGCTCTTTGCAGTCAGTGACGGCGCCCCGGTTGCCTGGTACCCCTGGCCGGTGATTCCGGCAGGGAGCGAGCCCCGGGCGGCGACTGCCGTTTTCGGTGAGTCCAGGGGCTGATCCGGCCCCGTCCGCCCGCGCTTCGGGCGGGCGGCGCGTCCGTGCTCCGTGGGCGGTACCTTCGTGGTCACGCCGACGATGGAGAGTGAACGTGAGCAAGTTCGTGCGGCCGGCGGCCGAGGGGGCCGATCCGTTCGGTACGGCCCGTCTGCGCCGCGGTGTACTCGACGCCTGGGCCACCAGTCCCGCCCGGTTCCGCGAGGACGCCAACGCCGAGGAGGAGCTGGTCCTCGGCGGCTACCGGGACCGGCTCGTCGTCGAGCTCGCCCAGAACGCCGCCGACGCCGCCGCCCGGGCCGGCGTGCCGGGCCGGCTGCGCCTCACCCTCCGCGACGGCGTCCTCGCCGCCGCCAACACCGGCGCCCCCCTCGACGCGGCCGGCGTCGAGTCGCTGGCCACGCTGCGCGCCTCCGCCAAGCGGGACACCCCGTCGGTCGGCCGGTTCGGCGTCGGCTTCGCGGCCGTCCTCGCCGTGACCGACGAACCCGCGGTCCTCGGCCGCCACGGCGGGGTGCGCTGGTCCCTCGCCGAGGCCCGCGACCTGGCCCAGGACGTCGCGCGCCACAGCCCAGGGCTCGGGGACGAGATCCGGCGCCGGGACGGCCACGTGCCGCTGCTGCGGCTGCCGTTCGCCGCCGAGGGCAGCGCGCCCGGCCCGTACGACACCGTCGTCGTCCTGCCGCTGCGCGACGCGGCCGCCGCCGCCCTCGCCGAGCGCCTGCTGGAGGCCGTGGACGACGCCCTGCTGCTCGCCCTGCCCGGTCTGGCGGAGGTCGTCGTCGAGACGAACGACACCGTGCGCACCCTGAGCCGGACCGACGACGGCCCGTTCACCGTCGTCGAGGACTCCGTGCACGGCACGACCCGCTGGCGCACCGCCGTGGCGAACGGCCCGCTCACCGCCGACCTGCTCGCCGACCGCCCCGTAGAGGAGCGCCTGCGCCCGCACTGGTCGGTCACCTGGGCCGTCCCGGCGGAGTCCGACGGCGCACCGGCCCGCCCGCGCACCGCGCCCGTGGTGCACGCGCCCACCCCCAGCGACGAGCCGCTCGGCGTCCCCGCCCTGCTGATCGCCTCCTTCCCGCTGGACAGCACCCGCCGGCACGCGGCCCCCGGTCCGCTGACCGACTTCCTGGTGCAGCGCGCGGCGGACGCCTATGCCGGGCTCCTCGCCGAGTGGCGCCCGGTGGGCGAGGGCGTCATCGGGCTGGTGCCCGGCCCGCTGGGCAAGGGGGAGCTGGACGGGGCGCTGCGCGCGGCGATCCTCGAACGCCTCCCGCGCACCGCCTTCCTGCCGCCCGCCGCCCCACCCGCCGAAGACCACGAACCCGAGCTTCCCGAGGCCCTGCGTCCCCGGGACGCCGAGGTCGTCGAGGGTGCGGGCGGCGACACCGTGCGGGTGCTCGCCGAGGTGCTGCCGACGCTGCTGCCCGCCGGCCTTGAGCGGCGCGTGGAACTGCGCACGCTGGGCGTGGCGAGGGTGCCCCTGACCGACGCTGTCGACCGGCTGGCGGGACTGGAGAAGGAGCCCGGCTGGTGGTGGCGGCTGTACGACAGCCTGGCCGGAGTCGACCCGGACCGGCTCTCCGGCCTGCCCGTGCCGCTCGCCGACGGGCGCACGACGATCGGGCCCCGGCAGGTCCTGCTGCCCGTCCCGGACGTCGCCGGCATCGACCCGGAGGTGCTCGCCCGGCTCGGCCTGAAGGTCGCCCACCCGGACGCCGCGCACCCCCTGCTGGAGAAGCTCGGCGCGCTGCCCGCGACGCCGCGCGCCGTCCTCACCACGCCGCAGGTGCGGGCCGCCGTCGCCGCCTCCCTCGACGACGAGGGCGGGCTGGACTGGGAGCGGGACGCGCCCGACGCGGAGGAACTGGCCGACCTCGTCCTGGCGCTGGTGCGGGACGCGGGCCTGCTCCCCGGCGACGAGCCCTGGCTCGGCGCCCTCGCGCTGCCCGACGAGGACGGCGAACTCGCCCCCGCCGGCGAACTCGTCCTGCCCGGCAGCCCCTTCGCCCAGGTCGTCCGCGAGGGCGAACTCGCCGCCGTGGACGCCGAACTGGCCGAGAAGTGGGGCGAACAGCCGCTCGCCGCCTGCGGGGTGCTCGCCGACTTCGCGCTGGTCCGCGCCACGGACGTGGTCCTCGACCCGGACGAACTGGAGCCCCGCGAAGGGGACTTCGCCGAGCCCGACGACGCCGGGCTGCTGGACGCCGTCGACGTGTGGTGCGAGGACGTCCTGGACCGCTTCCCCGACTCGCCCGTGCCCCCGGTCGCCACGGAACTGGTCGCCGTGCGCGACCTGGACCTGGTGGACGACGACCGGTGGCCGCAGGCGCTCGCCCTGCTGTCCCGGCCGCCGCTGCGCGACGCGATCGTCCAGCCGGTGCGCGTCCTGCTGCCGGACGGCACGCACGAGATCGTACGGCCGTACACGGCATGGTGGCTGCGCGGGCACCCGGTGATCGACGGGCGGCGGCCCGCCGGCCTCCTCGCGGCCGGCGGCGACCCGCTGCTGCGCGGGCTGTACGACGAGGCCGACGCGACCGGCTTCGACGACGAGCAGGTGCTGCGGGCGCTCGGCGTACGGACGTCGGTGGCCGCGCTGCTGGCCGAGCCGGGCGGCGCCGCCGAACTGCTCGACCGGCTCGCCGACCCCGACCGCGAGGTCACCGGCGCCCAACTGCACGCGCTCTACGGTGAGCTGGCCGAGCTCGATCCGGAACAGGTGACGCTGCCGGACGAGGTGCGGGCCGTCGTCGACGGGCGGGTGGAGGTGGTGGACGCCGCCGACGCCGTGGTCTGCGACTCGCCCGACCTGCTGCCCTTCACGCAGGGCGTCCCGCTGCTGCCGGTACGGCCGGCGCGGGCGGCCGAGCTGGCCGAGCTGTTCCAGGTGCGGCGGCTGAGCGAGTCGGTCACCGGCGAGGTCGACTCCGAGGGCGCCGAGCACGACGTGCCGGAGGCGGTGCGGGTGCTGCTCGGGGCGCGGACGCCCGGGACGTACGTCGAGCACGACGAACTCGTGGTCGACGGGATCGAGCTGGACTGGCGGCTGACGAACGACGGCGTCCTGCACGCCGCGACGCTGGAAGGCGTCGCCGCCGGCCTCGCCTGGGCGGCCGGACAGTGGCCGCGCCGCTTCGAGGTCGCGGCCCTGCTGGAGGACCCGTCACGCACTCAGGAACTGGCCAGGGACCGGTGGTTCGACTGACCGCGGGGAGTCATGACATGACTGTCTCCAAACTTTCTGAGTAATTTCTCCTCTTGCCGTACAACCTTTTCCGTCGATCCCATGTCTGATCATGTGAGCCAGCAGGCTCGACGATCGCTTGGGCCTCGGCGGGACGACGCGCCGTGGGGGACGACCACCGTCGGGGCCCTTTTCTTCACCAACGGGGATCGCATGCGCACACGAGCCATCGGAGCCGGCGCCTTGGGCGCCACTGCTCGCTCCGCCGTCACCGTGCCGGCCGCGCACATCGACGGCGAGTCCGGCGACACCACGGCCATCGAGGTCGTCGTGGACGGCGACGGCCACTCCGACGTGCGGTAGCCGCGGCGGTCACCCCGCTCTTCCCTTCGCCGGGCACCCCGCACGTACCGGTTCCGGCATCCCACTTTCCCACCCGAGGAAACACATGCGTATTCGCGCCACCACGGCCGCCGTCTCCGGCGCCCTGGCCCTGTCCGCCCTCGCCGCGCCGGCCGCCCTGGCCGCCGACGCCCCCAAGGTCCCGGCGGGCGTCGCCGCCGCCTCCAAGGCCGCCCACGCCACCTCCGGCAAGAGCGCCCTCAGCGCCGCCGCGACCGGCACCCCGTACCTCCTCGACGCCTCCTTCTCGAACGTCAAGGTCAACAAGGGCAAGAACATCGCCGTCGGCACCACCAACGTCGTCAAGGTGCCGGTGTCCTTCACCCTGACCCACGGCGCGGACGTCAACATCCACGCCGACGACTTCGTGTCCGCCATCGACCTGTACCGGGGCCCGTCCTTCGAGGACCCGATCTGGTACTTCGACAGCAACAACGCGGCCTGCACGGACACCTCCGCCACCGTCGCCTCCTGCACCGCCACGGTCGAGGTCGACCCGGCGGAGCTGCTGAACGAGGACGCGGGCTCCTGGAAGGTGGCCGGCTTCGCGGTCGCGTTCAACGGCGAGGACCAGGAGAACCCGAACCTGGACAACGTCGGCGTCGCCGTCACCGACCCGGTCGGGGCCTTCAAGCTGCAGCGCTTCTCCAAGCTGACGGTCAACGCCGCCCCGGAGCCGGTGAAGAAGGGCAAGACCGTCACGGTCACCGGCAGCCTGACCCGTGCCAACTGGGACACCGGCAAGTACTCGGGTTACGCCAACCAGTCGGTGCAGCTGCAGTTCCGCAAGAAGACCTCCAGCACCTACACCACGCTGAAGACCATCAAGTCCAGCTCCACGGGCACCCTGAAGACGACGACCACGGCGACGGTCGACGGCTACTACCGCTACAGCTTCGCGGGCACCACGACCACCCCGGCGGTCAGCGCCACGGGTGACTACGTCGACGTGCAGTAAGCACCGGCACGACCCGAGAGGCGGCCGCACCCGGAAGGGGACCCCGGGGGCGGCCGCCTTTTCGCACTTCGCAAGGGATCCGCACGTCGACGTGAAGTAGCGTCCGGCTCCCTCAGGCGGGGAAGCGGCGGCCGGCCCATTTCCACAGTGCCTCCAGGGCGGCCGCCGCCACGACCGAGATGCCGACCGCGATCCACGGCAGCTGCAGGCCGACCAGTTTCAGCGCGAAGAAGCGCTGCAGCGACGGCACCGCCAGCACCAGCAGGAACGCCGCGGCCATCGAGACGACCAGGGTCAGCCGCCACCAGGTCCAGGGGCGGGCGACGATCGCCAGCACCCACATGGAGATCAGGAACAGGGTGAGGGTCGCGACGCTGGTCTCGGCCTCCAGCGAGCCCGGCCCCGTGTAGTGGTGCCGGGCGATCAGGTACGTCGCGAAGGTCGCGGCCGCGGCCACCACCCCGCCGGGGATCGCGTACCGCATCACCCGGCGCACGAAGCGGGGCCGGGCCCGTTCCCGGTTGGGGGCCAGGGCGAGGAAGAACGCCGGGATCCCGATGGTCAGGGTGGACAGCATGGTCAGGTGCCGGGGCAGGAAGGGGTACTCGACCTGCCAGCACACCACCAGCAGGGCCAGCAGCACCGAGTAGACCGTCTTCACGAGGAACAGCGTGGCGACCCGGGTGATGTTGCCGATGACCCGCCGGCCCTCGGCGACCACCGACGGCAGGGTCGCGAAGCTGTTGTCCATCAGCACGATCTGCGCCACCGCCCGGCTGGCCTCGGATCCGGAGCCCATGGCCACGCCGATGTCGGCGTCCTTCAGCGCCAGCACGTCGTTCACGCCGTCGCCGGTCATCGCCACCGTGTGCCCGCGGGACTGCAGGGCGCCCACCATGTCCCGCTTCTGCCGCGGGGTGACCCGCCCGAACACCGTGCCCTCGTCCAGGGCCCGCGCCATCGCCTCCCGCTCGGCGGGCAGCCCGCGGGCGTCCACCACGGTGCCGTTCAGGCCCAGCTTCGCGGCCACCGCGCCCACCGACACCGCGTTGTCGCCGGAGATGACCTTGGCGCGCACCTCCTCCTCGGCGAAGTAGCGCAGGGTGTCGGCCGCGTCCGGCCGCAGCCGCTGCTCCAGGACGACCAGGGCGGTGGGACGGGCGCCCCGCACGGCCCCGGGATCGTCGAGGCCGTGGTCGGTGCGGGCGAGCAGCAGCACCCGCAGGCCCTGCTCGTTGAGCCGTCCGGTCTCGGCGAGGGCGGGGTCGTCGGCGTCCAGCAGGACGTCCGGCGCGCCGAGCAGCCAGGTGCTGCTCTGCCCGTCGCCCTCGCTGAAGGCGGCGCCGCTGTACTTGCGGGCGGAGGAGAAGGGCAGGGCCTGGGTGCAGCGCCAGTCCTCCACGTCGGGGAAGGCGTCGATGATCGCCTGGAGGGACGCGTTCGGGCGCGGGTCGGCCTCGCCGAGCGCGCCGAGCACCTTGCGTACGTACGTCTCGTCGGCGCCCTGCAACGGCCGGAGCTCGGTGAGGTCCATGCCGCCCTCGGTGAGGGTGCCGGTCTTGTCGAGGCAGACGGTGTCGACGCGGGCCAGGCCCTCGATGGCGGGCAGCTCCTGCACCAGGCACTGTCTGCGGCCGAGCCGGATCACGCCGATCGCGAAGGCGACCGAGGTCAGCAGCACCAGCCCCTCCGGGACCATGGGCACGATGCCGCCGACCGTCCGCGCGACGGAGTCCTTGAAGCCGTGCTGCTTCACCACGAGCTGGCTGACGACCAGGCCGATCGCGGTCGGGATCATCATCCACGTCACGTACTTGAGGATCGTGGAGATGCCGCTGCGCAGCTCGGAGTGGACCAGGGTGAAGCGGGAGGCCTCCTCGGCGAGCTGGACGGCGTAGGCCTCGCGGCCCACCTTGGTCGCCTGGAAGGCGCCGCCGCCGGCGACCACGAAACTGCCGGACATGACCCGGTCGCCGGGTTTCTTAGGCACCGGGTCGGCCTCGCCGGTGAGCAGCGACTCGTCGATCTCCAGCCCGTCGGCCTCCACGCACACCCCGTCGACGACGGCCTTGTCGCCGGGCCCGATCTCGATCACGTCGTCCAGCACGATCTCCGAGGTGGCGACCTCGGCGGCGGCGCCGTCCCGCCGTACCGTGGGCCGGGCCTCCCCGATCACGGCGAGGGAGTCCAGCGTCTTCTTCGCCCGCCATTCCTGGACGATGCCGATGCCGGTGTTGGCGAGGATGACGTAGCCGAAGAGGCTGTCCTGGAACGGCGCGACGAACAGCATGACCAGCCACAGCAGGCCGATGATCGCGTTGAACCGGGTGAAGACGTTGGCCCGGACTATCTCGCCCGGCGACCGGCTGCTGCGCACCGGGACGTCGTTGACCTGCCCCCGCGCGACCCGTTCGGCGACTTCCGCCGCGCTCAGTCCGCGGACCGCCGGCGGGCCGGCCGCGGGGGGACGAGCCGCTCCGGACCCGGCGCCCGCGTCGAGGTGCGTCATGTCTTCGACGGTACGTGGGCGCGTACGGCTTCACCCGCCGAGTGAGGGGAAGTTCCGACCTGGGGAGGACCGCGGGTAGTGCCCTGGTTGTACGGCCTGGTCGCACGGCCTGGTCGCACGGCCTGGTCGCACGGCCTGGTCGCACGGCCTGGTCGCATGGCGCCTGGCCGACGCCGGGACGACCCGAACGCGGCACGGGTGTCACGGACGCAGGGCATCAAGCCGTCGTCGTGCCCTTCTCGGCCGCGTCCTGCCCGGCCGCCGCGTCCTGCCCGGCCGGGTCCCGCTCCGCGGCGGCCCGCTTGATCGCGGCGTCCCGCTTGCGGACGTACCAGATGCCGATCAGGCCCAGGCCGCCGCCGGCCAGGCAGGTCCACAGCCACCAGGTGTGGCCGTGGTCGGCGAACCAGCCGTAGAAGGGGAGCTGGACCAGGAAGAGGACGAACCAGACGATCGTGCCACCGGTGACGGTGGCGACCACGGGCCCCTCCAGGGGCTCCGGCGCCTCGTGCTGGAAGGTTCCCGAGAAAAGACCGGCCATGGGGACAGCTTACGGGCGGCTTGGGAAACGATCAGGTCTACGCGCGGAGATGGCGTTTACCGGAATCATATGTTCATACTGAAACGGTTTGCGCTTGTCCACTTCTGCTCGTAGGAACATCCCATGTCCACCTCGGCCCCCGCCAAGGTCCCCGCCCCCGGAGAGCCGGGGCAGTCGCCCGCAACCGGAGCGCTCGACCGCTACTTCAAGATCACCGAGCGCGGCAGCACCCTCGCCCGCGAGGTGCGCGGCGGCTTCGCCACCTTCTTCGCGATGGCGTACATCATCGTGCTGAACCCGATCATCCTCAGCAGCGCGAAGGACATGTACGGGCACCACCTGGACAACGGCCAGCTGGTCACCGCGACCGCCGTGACGGCGGCGTTCACCACCCTGCTCATGGGCGTGATCGGCAACGTCCCGATCGCGCTGGCCGCCGGTCTCGGCGTGAACTCCGTCGTCGCGCTCCAGCTCGCCCCGCGGATGTCGTGGCCGGACGCGATGGGCATGGTCGTGCTGGCGGGCTTCGTGGTGATGCTGCTGGTCGCCACCGGTCTGCGGGAGCGCGTGATGAACGCGGTGCCCTACGGGCTGCGCAAGGCGATCTCCATCGGTATCGGCCTGTTCATCATGCTGATCGGCCTGGTCGACTCCGGCTTCGTCTCCCGCATCCCGGACGCCGCCCAGACCACCGTCCCCGTGCAGCTCGGCGGCGACGGCCACCTCAACGGCTGGCCGGTGCTGATCTTCATCCTGGGCGCGCTGCTCACCCTCGCGCTCATCGTCCGCCGGGTCTCCGGCGCGATCCTGATCTCGATCGTCACGATGACCGTCCTCGCGGTGGTCGTGGACGCGGTCGCCACGGTGCCCAGCTGGGGCCTGACCACCCCGAAGTGGCCGGGCAACCCGGTCGCCACGCCCGACTTCGGCCTGATCGGCAAGGTCAGCCTGTTCGGCGGCTTCGGCAAGGTCGGCGTGCTGACCGGCGTGCTGTTCGTCTTCACCGTGCTGCTGTCGTGCTTCTTCGACGCGATGGGCACGATCATGGGCGTCGGCGACGAGGCGAAGCTGACCAACGCCCAGGGCGAGATGCCCGGCATCAACAAGGTCCTGTTCGTCGACGGCCTCGCGGTCGCCGCGGGCGGCGCCAGCTCCTCCTCGGCCACCACCGCCTTCGTGGAGTCCACGGCCGGCGTCGGCGAGGGCGCGCGCACCGGCTTCGCGAACGTCGTCACCGGCGCGCTGTTCGCCGTGGCCCTGTTCCTCACCCCGGTCGCCACGATGGTGCCGTCGCAGGCGGCCACTCCGGCCCTGCTCGCGGTCGGCTTCCTGATCCTGGCGGGTTCGGTCCGGGAGATCGACTGGGCCGATCACACGATCGCCATCCCGGCCTTCGTGACCATGGTGATGATGCCGTTCACCTACTCGATCACCAACGGCATCGGCATGGGCTTCATCACCTTCGTGCTGCTGCGCCTGGTGGCCGGGCGGGGCCGGGAGGTGCCGGTGCCGATGTACGTCGTCGCCGCGGTGTTCGGCTTCTACTACCTGATGCCCGCGCTCGGCCTGACCTGAGCCGCGCTCGGCGTCACCTGAGCCACGCTCGGCCTGACCTGAGCGGCGCCCGGCCCGTCCTGAGCCACGCCCGGCCCGTCCTGAGCCACGCCCGGCCCGTCCTGAGCGGCGCCCGGCCCGTCCTGAGCCGCGCTCAGGTGACCCCGTAGAACTTCTCCGTCTCCTCGACGGCGGTCTGGAACCGCTCGTCGAAGTCGTCGCGAATGAGCGTCCGGACCACGTAGTCCTGGACGCTCATTCCTCTTCTGGCGGCATGCTGCCGGAGCCGCTCGAGCAGCTCTGCGTCGATGCGCAGGCTGAGCACGCTGGTCTCCATGACGCAAAGGGTCGCGGCAGAGACCGGCGGCTGTGCCGCGTTCGGCGTGCTGCCACCCGAACGAGTGGCGCATACGGCACAGTGGCCGGAATCACGGGCACTCCTCCGTCCCCGCAGTGGTCTTTAGCCAGAGTAATGAGTTAGGCTAAAGAACATGCCGGACCTAAGCCATGGCGACGACGCTGCCGCCGTGAACTCCCTTCGATCAGCCGTCATGCGGCTGTCCCGTCGGCTCAAGCACCAGCGGGTCGACGAGTCGCTGAGCCCCACCGAGATGTCGGTGCTGGGCACCCTGTCCACCTGCGGCAGCGCCACGCCGGGCGAACTAGCCCGCAAGGAGCACGTGCAGCCGCCGTCGATGACCCGCATCGTCGCGCTGCTCGAGGCCAAGGGGCTGGTCAGCCTGGAGCCGCACCCCGAGGACCGGCGCCAGAAGGTCGTGACCAAGACCGAGCAGGCCGAGGCGATGCTCGAGGAGAGCCGCCGCAAGCGCAACGCGTTCCTGGCCAACCTGGTCGAGGGTCTCGACGAGGACGAGTGGGCCGCACTGCGCGCCGCCGCGCCCGTGCTGGAGAAGCTCGCGCACCTGTAAGCAGCAGTATCGAGGAGGCGAACCCTTTTGAGTACGGGACCCGGAGCAGATTCCGCCCCCGCACCGACCACCCCCGACTCCCCGCCCGTCCCCGAGCGCCGCTCCACGATGTTCAGCTCCCTGAAGATCCGGAACTACCGCCTGTTCTTCATCGGACAGGTCGTCTCGAACATCGGCACCTGGATGCAGCGCATCGCCCAGGACTGGCTGGTGCTCAGCCTCACCGGCTCCGCGACCGCCGTCGGCGTCACGACGGCCCTGCAGTTCCTGCCGATGCTGCTGTTCGGCCTGTACGGCGGCGTCCTCGTCGACCGGCTGCCCAAGCGCCGCGCGCTGCTCGTCACGCAGTCCGCGATGGCCGTCACCGGCATCGTGCTGGCCCTGCTGACCCTGACCGGTCACGTGCAGGTGTGGCACGTGTACGTGGCCGCCTTCGCCGTCGGCCTCGCCACGGTCGTCGACAACCCGGCCCGCCAGTCCTTCGTCTCCGAGATGGTCGGCCCGGACCAGCTGCAGAACGCGGTCAGCCTCAACTCCGCGAACTTCCAGTCCGCCCGCCTCGTCGGCCCCGCCGTCGCCGGCCTGATGATCACCGGCGTGGGCACCGGCTGGGCGTTCCTGTTCAACGGCCTGTCCTTCGTGGCCCCCATCGCCGGTCTGCTGCTGATGCGCGCGCGTGAGCTGCACGTCGTCGAGCGCGCCCCGCGCGGCAAGGGCCAGCTGAGGGAGGGCCTGCACTACGTGGCCGACCGCCCCGACCTGATCTGGACGATCGTCCTCGTCGGGTTCGTCGGCACCTTCGGCTTCAACTTCCCCGTCTACCTCTCCGCCTTCGCCGACGACGTCTTCCACGCCGGCGCGGGCTCCTACAGCCTGTTCAACACGCTGATGGCGATCGGCTCGCTGGCCGGCGCCCTGCTCGCCGCCCGCCGGGGCACCGCCCGGATGCGGGTGCTGATCGCGGCGGCGATGGCCTTCGGCACGATGGAGCTGGTGGCCGCGGCGGCGCCGTCCCTGTGGCTGTTCGCCCTGCTCATGGCCCCGATCGGGATGTTCGGCATGACGGTCAACGTCACCGCCAACTCCGGCATCCAGCTCGCCACCGACCCGGCCATGCGCGGCCGCGTCATGGCGCTGTACATGATGGTCTTCCTGGGCGGCACGCCGGTGGGCGCGCCGATCGCCGGCTGGATCACCGACACCTACGGCGTCCGCGCGGGCCTCGCCGTCGGCGGCCTGATCGCCGCGGGCGCGGCGGCCGGGATCGGCCTGGTGCTGGCCCGCATCGGCAACCTGCGGCTGTCGATGGGCTGGAACCACGGTCACCCGCGCCTGGACCTGGTGCCCCGCGAGCGACGGGAGGAGCTGGCGCGGGCCGCGTGAGATCCCTCGCGGGGGATGCCGGGCCGGGGGGCATGATGAGGGCATGATGAGGCAGGCCGGGGGGCGGTGTCAGGCTGGAAGACATGAGACTCTTCACCGCCGTAGTGCCCCCGGACGACATCGCCGGTGAACTTGCCTCGCAGCTCGCCGCCCTGCGGGAGCTGCCCGGCGCGGACGCCCTGCGCTGGACCGGCCCGCCCGCCTGGCACTTCACGCTCGCGTTCTACGGCGAGGTCGGCGAGGACCTCGTCCCCGACCTGTCGGCGCGGCTGGCGCGCGCCGCCCACCGCACCGGCCCGTTCCCGCTGGCGCTGCACGGCGGCGGCCAGTTCGGGCGTGGGCGCGCCCTGTGGACCGGCGCGGAGGGCGACCTGACGACCCTGCGGCTGCTGGCCGAGCGCGCGGAGGCGGCGGCTCGCAGGGCGGGCCTGCCGATGGAGGAGCACCGCCACTACAAGGCCCACCTGACCGTGGCCCGCGGCCGGGAGACGGTCGACGTGCGGCCGTACGTGGCGGCCCTGCGCGGTTTCACCAGCCGCACCTGGACGGTGGCGGAGCTGGCGCTGGTGCGCAGCAACCTGCCCCGGTCGGGCGTGCCGGGCGAACAGCCGCGGTACGAGGCGGTCGCCTGCTGGCCGCTCGGCGGGGCCGGTTAGGCTCGTCGCGTGGACCCGAAGACCCGGAACCGGATCATGGCCGGTGCGCTCGTTCTCCTGCTCGTGGTGGTGGCCGTCGCGGCGGCCGTCAGGTAGCCGCGGGGAGCCGCACGGCTCCCCGCGCCCTGGGGCGCCGCCCTCACCGTGTCACCAGGCGAAGGCCTCCGGAGACGGCCCGGGACCCGGGAAGATCTCCTCCAGGCCGGCCAACAGCTCCTCGCTCAGCTCCAGCTCGACCGCGCGCACCGCGGACTCCAGCTGCCCGGAGGTGCGCGGGCCGACGATCGGGCCGGTCACGCCCGGACGGGTGAGCAGCCAGGCCAGGGCGGCCTCGCCGGGCTCCACGCCGTGCTTGTCGAGCAGGTCCTCGTACGCCTGGATCTGTGCGCGCTTACCGGGGTCGGCGAGGGTGTCGGGGGCCCGCCCGGAGGCGCGGCGCCCGCCCTCCACCTGCTTCTTGATGACCCCGCCCAGCAGTCCGCCGTGCAACGGCGACCAGGGGATGACCCCCAGCCCGTAGTCCTGCGCTGCCGGGATGACCTCCATCTCGGCGCGGCGCTCGGCGAGGTTGTAGAGGCACTGCTCGCTGACCAGGCCGATGGTGCCGCCGCGGCGGGCGGCGATCTCGTTGGCCTGGGCGATCTTGTAGCCGGGGAAGTTGCTGGAGCCGACGTAGAGGATCTTGCCCTGCTGCACCAGTACGTCGATGGCCTGCCAGATCTCCTCGAAGGGAGTGTTCCGGTCGATGTGGTGGAACTGGTAGAGATCGATGTAGTCGGTCTGCAGCCGCTTCAGGCTGGCGTCCACGGCCCGCCGGATGTTGACCGCGGAGAGCTTGTCGTGGTTGGGCCACGCCTCGCCGTCCGGGCCCATGTTGCCGTACACCTTGGTGGCGAGGACGACCTTGTCGCGCCGGTCGCCGCCCTTCGCGAACCAGTTGCCGATGATCGATTCCGTGCGGCCATTGTTCTCGCCCCACCCGTAGACCCGAACCACATACCGTCACCCCTTGTGCGCGATGCGTGCCACAGGGGAGAGGGAGGACGAGCATGGCGAGAGTTCTGGGTGTGGTCCGTCTGTCGAGGGTGTCGGACGAGACCACATCGCCGGAGCGTCAGCGTCGGTCCATCCAGCGATGGGCCGATCTGGAGGGGCACGTCGTCGTGGGGTGGGTCGAGGACATCGACGTGTCCGGCAGGGTAGAGCCGTGGAAGCGCCCAGAGTTCGGCAAGTGGTTGCCTTCGACGATCGGAAAGGAGGTCAGCGCGATCGAGCACCGGATCGCGATGGAGGAGTCGCGCGCCGATGAGTACGACATCCTCTGCGCGCTGAAGATCGACCGCCTCTCGCGGCGCGTGCTGCACGTGCACACCCTCCTGGAGTGGTGCGAGAAGAACGGCAAGGAGGTCGCGACCGTCGAGGACGGGATCAACCTCAACACGCAGATGGGGAAGCTCCTCCTGAGCCTGATCGCGTCCTTCGCGGAAGGGGAGCTCGAAGCCATCAAGGCGCGGGCCAAGTCCTCGTACAACCACCTGGTGAAGGAGGGTCGCTGGCGTGGCGGCCGCACTCCGTACGGCTACCGCGAGGAGAAGCAGGAGACCGGCGAGGGGTGGAAGCTCGTCCCTGACGACTACGGGACCGACACGGCCGGGACACTCCGTGAGATCGTCCGCCGTCTCATCGCGGGCGAGTCGGCGAACAGCATCGCGCAGTGGCTCAACGAGGACGTGTCGAAGACCCCGACGTCACTCGACGCTCAGATGATCCGCAGCGGCAAGACCCCGAAGGGCAGCCGCTGGACCGCCGCGAACACGGCCAAGGTCGTACGCTCCCGCTGCATCCTGGGGCAGATGGAGGTGTCTGAGGAGGTGATGGTCGACGGGAAGAAGACGACACGACGCCGGGTCGTCCGGGACGCTGACGGCCAGCCCCTTCAGCGCGCGGAGCCGCTGATCACGCACGAGGAGTGGGAGCTGGCCAACAAGAAGCTGGACGAGAACACCAGCAAGCGCAACGGCAACCGCAAGGGTGGGTCGCCCTTGCTCCGGGTCGCGTTCTGCACATGTGGGGAGCCGGCATATCTCGGCCCTGGCCGTAACTGGCCCTACTACCGCTGCGCCTCCCGTACCACGCACAAGCCGTGTCCGACCGGAAGCAAGGGCATCGCGGCGCACACGCTGGAGGGCGCCGTGGAACAGGCGTTCCTCCTCGCTGCCGGGGATGTCGAGATCGTCCGGAAGGTCTTCCGGCCGGGCGTGGACTACACGCGTGACATCGAGGAAGTGAACCGCGCCTTGTCGGACCTGAGGGAGGATCGCGAGGCGGGCCTCTACTCCAGTGAGCTGGGCAAGCAGGAGTACCGGGAGGCGTACAAGCGGTTGGACGCGCGACGTGAACAGCTCATCGCGCAGCCCACGCGTCCGGACACCTGGGAGGAGATTCCGACAGGGGAGACCTACCGGGAACGGTGGAGCACGTTGTCGACCCAGCACGAAAAGGGCAGGGAGCTACGCGCCGCAGGGGTCAAGGCCGTCATCCATGCCGAGCCGATTCCTGGGATGACCGCCACGCAGCTCATGGCTCCCGATGGCCATGACGGGATGTGGCAACACCCAGTCGGGAGGGTTCAGGTTCTGATCCCGATGGACTTCAAGCAGCGTCTGCGCAACATGGCGGCGGTCCACAGCGAAGGATGACCGACAACTGCAGGTGACGAGGAGGGTCCTGTGGTCGGGGTCCTTCTGCGCGTTTGTAAGATGCCCGGCAGGTCGCCGCCGTCGCTCCCGACCGCACGAGACCGAGTCCAGGCCCGAAGGCTTGGGCGTCCACCTGTGAAGAGAGACCGCGCCATCCGTGCACGGTCCACCCCCGCGAAGAAAGGGAGGCACATGTCCCGCCATCCGGCGGGGGACTGGCGCACGCGTGTGCGCCTCACAGGAAGGAGCCACACCCGGTGGCTATCAGCTTCGGCCATGACCGCCCGTGGGGCGGTGTCTCTCAGCACGAGTACCGGCGCATGGCGCAGAACCCTGCGCACCAGCTCGCCTACCGCGTCCACTTCGCCGCCATCGGATGGGCAGACCGGCACGGACACGCGGGCTTCGCCCCCGGCCGGCTGGCCGCACTGCTGGGCAAGGAAGGTAAGCCACTGTCCGAGCAGAGCACCCGCAACGCGGTGGCCCGCGCCAAGGAGCTGGACCTTGTGTCGCCCCGTTCCGGGGCCGCTTGCCTCGTGCTCCCTCCCCACCTGTTCCAGAAGGGCAAGGGTGCGCCAGTTCCCTGCCGTCTCCACCAGGACCGGTAAGTACACGCTGTCCGTGTAGTCAGAGCACGCCTGGCGTGTACCCAAACAGCATCCGAACTGCGGGAACGCTCGCGTCCTCTCTTATCTATTTGGCCCAAGTGCAGTCGAGCCTCTGTCGGGGTCGGCTGAAGGAAGCAGCCTGCTTCAAGGCGAGGGCAAGTAGGGGCGCGGCAGCGCCCCCCTAGGGAGGGACAACGGCGCAGAGAAAGGCAGCAAGGGGCGGCCTACCGGCCGCCACAGTCGCAGTGCTCAACGACAGTGCGGCCCCGGAGGGGGCCGACAGGTGCAAGCCCTAGGGGGCGCTGCCGCGCCCCGCAGGTGCAGTCGTTAGGCCCTGTTCCTTGCGGCTTTCCGCCGCTGCGAGCAAGGCAAGGTAGGCCTGTGACCAGGCCATACGCTCTCGCCGTGGCAGCCTGCGGGGAGGGCAGACGGCCCCTGGAACCGTGGCGGAATCTTGGCTGCTGTGACATGGCGGTCTGGCTTGCCCCCTTCGGGGGTCATGCCCCCACCCCCTGCCCCTGCCGTCACGTCTGCCTGCCATCGACGAGCGGGGTGCACGCCTGGCCTTGCCGGTCGGACACCGGGCAGGCCGCGAGACGGGCGCGAAGAGCCTTGCTGTGGACGAAGGGGCAAGTGTCTGAAGGGGTGCGTGTCTGTACGCACTGCACTGCCCTCGACTTCAACCACTGCGACGGCTACGACTACGGCCGCTGGTGGAAGCAGATACGGCACTACGACGCCGCCGACGAAGCCGCCGAGCAGGAGCGAATCCGTCACTTCGCCACCCTGTACCCCTGGGCGGACGATGAAGCTGACCAGGGCAAGGAGGATTAGCGAGACACTCCGCCCCCTGCCAGTGGAGTCACCCGATCAGAGTGGGCCAGTAGAACTTGGAACCCTGGTCCCAAAAAGAAGGCGTACAGACGGGCAAGCGTCCCGAGGGGTGCGGCAGTCGTCCCACACAGGCCAGCATGGACCGTCTCGAAAACCAAGGTTTGTGAGACGAGATGGCAAGCGTCCCTGAAGGGGGTGTAGCGCTGTTCAAAACCCGTCTCGAAACTCCCGTCTCGAGCTTGACGTATGAGGACGTGCTGACCGTGGCCCGCGCGAGGAAGGCGAAGGGAGAGAGTGTCAGCGCCGTCGCCAAGGCTCTGGGCGTCTCCCGGGCCACGCTGTACCGGCACCTCGGAGACGACTCCTGACGGCGGCACCTGATGCCCTTGCCTGGAGCGGGCTCGAAGCAGTTGGCTTGTGGTCCATGAAGTACACGCAGCTCGGACGCACCGGACTCAAGGTCAGCCGACTCGTTCTCGGTACGATGAACTTCGGTCCGCAGACAGACGAATCAACCAGCCACGACATCATGGACGCCGCTCTCGACGCGGGTCTGAACTTTGTAGACACGGCCAACGTCTATGGGTGGGGTGAGAACAAGGGCCGCACCGAGGAGATCATCGGTACTTGGTTCGCCCAGGGTGGCGGGCGGCGCGACAGGACGGTCCTCGCCACCAAGGTGACGGGAACATGGCCCCGGACGACTCCTCCGTCTGGCCCAACCACGACAAGCTCTCCGCGGTGAACATCCGCCGGGCCGTCGACGCCTCCCTCAAGCGGCTGCAGACCGACTACATCGACATCTACCAGTTCCATCACATCGACCGGTCGACGCCGTTCGAGGAGATCTGGCAGGCGATCGACGTCCTGGTCCAGCAGGGCAAGATCCTCTACGCCGGGTCGTCCAACTTCCCCGGCTACAAGATCGCCCAGGCCAACGAGCTGGCTGCCCGGCACGGCCGCATGGGCCTGGTCAGCGAGCAGTGCCTGTACAACCTCGCCGAGCGCCGCGCCGAGATGGAGGTCATCCCTGCGGCGCAGGACTACGGGCTCGGCGTCATCCCCTGGTCGCCGCTGCACGGCGGACTGCTGGGCGGAGTCCTCAAGAAGGAGGCCACGGAGGGGCGCCGGGCGAGCGGCCGCGCTGCCGACGCGCTCAAGGACACCAAGACACGCGAGCAGATCCAGGCGTACGAGAACCTCCTCGACAAGCACGGCCTGGAGCCCGGTGAAGCGGCGCTCGCCTGGCTGCTGACCCGCCCCGGCGTCACCGGCCCGATCGTCGGCCCCCGCACGCAGGAGCAGCTGGACTCGGTGCTGCGCGCCCTGGAGCTGGAGCTGAGCGAGGAACTGCTGACGTCTCTGGACGAGATCTTCCCCGGTCCCGGACCGTCTCCCGAGGCCTTCGCATGGTGAGGTAGCGGGTCTGTGTGAGGGGCCGTCGCCTTCTGCTTGCGTTCGAAGCGAGTTGGAGGCGGCGGCTTCGTCGTTTCCACTCGGGGTCCGCAGGAGCGGTGAGCGTCAGCGATGCGCTACTGTGCAACCTGGCGTCAAAGTTGCCGGTTTGCTGTGTCGAAGAAGTTGATGCCCGCGTCCAGCGCCGCGTCCATGATGGCGTGGCTGTCCGCCTCGTCGGTCTGCGGTCCGAAATTCATGGTGCCGAGGACCAGGCGGCTGACCTTGAGTCCCGTGCGTCCCAGCTGCGTGTACTCCATGGTCCCCAAGCCAACGGCTTGGAGTGCGCTCTAGGCAAGCACCGGTCAGTCGCGGGGGAAGCCGTCGGTCCTGAGGACGAGGCCGAGGTGGGTGGTGGTCATGTCTACGTCCGCGCCGAAGGTGATGGAGAGCTCGCTGACGTACTCGCCTTCCTTCGGCTGGGTGTGGAGGCGGCACTTGCCCTGGTACGGGTCGACGATGAGATAGACGGGGACCCCGGCGACCGCGTAGGCGAGCTTCTTGGGGCCGTAGTCGTTCGCAGCCGTGTCCTTGCAGATGACCTCGGCCACGAACTCGACGTCCTGGTGGCGCCAGCGGCCGTTGTCGTCCTTCACGGAACGCTCGGCCAGAGCGGCCACGTCACAGGCGAAACCGTTCAGGCGCCCCGGGAAGTCGATCCGGACGTCGGAGGCGAGCCGCTTGATCGGATACCTGGCGCGCAGCTGTTCCAGAATGCTGAAGACGATCTCCCAGCGGGTCTGCCGCTGCGGTGACATGAAGATGTCTCCGCCGACGATCTCGACCTTCGTTCCCTCGGGGATGGGCATCTTCTCGAGCGACTCGAACATCACGTCCGGCGTCAGCTCGCCGCGTTCCTCGGCCATCTCGATCCTGTCCTCCAGGACGGTCATCGTGGCGCTCCGCCCCGGCTGCCCCGACACACGAGTACAGCCGCGCGGTACAACGATACGCACGGTGACCGGGACACGCGGCGGAACGCCGCCGGGCCCTCCGGGTCAGTCGCCGTAGGGGCGGCCCAGGCCCCAGGCCTGGTGCATGGCGTCCGCGAAGGCCGCCGCGATCTTGTGTTCGCCGCTCGCGTTGGGGTGCGTGCCGTCATAGGTGTCGCGGTCGATGTCGTACGAGGGCGGGGGCGAGGCCAGCAGGAGGGGGGAGCGGGCGTCGTCGAGGTCGGCCACGGTCTTGGCGAGCAGTTCGTTGAAACGGGCGACCTGCGCGCCGAAGGGGGCGTCGGACAGCGCGCGGACGTTGGGTATGACGGGCAGTACGGCCATCCGGACGCGCGGGTTCGCGGTGCGGGCCTCGGCGACGAACCGGCGCACGTTGTCCGCCGTCTGCTCCGCGTTCGTGTAGAAGCCCAGGTCTATCAGGCCCAGGGCGACCAGCAGGACGTCGGCCCGGTGCGCGCGGACCGCCTCGCCGACCAGGGGCGCCATGTGCAGCCAGCCCTCACCCCAGCCGGCCAGGTGGGCGCGCGGGAAGTCCGGTTCGGCGTAGGCGTACGACACGGGCGCGTCCGCCGCCTTGTCGTACAGCGTCTCGCGCGGTCCGACGAGGGCGAACGGGCCCCCGTACGTCTCGCACAGGTGCCGCCACATCCGGTAACGCCACGTGTGTTCGCCCGCGCTCCCGATCGTCTGGGAGTCGCCGACGGGCATGAGCCTGAGCATCCGCTCATGATGGACGATCAGCGGGGCGGGTGGGATGTGAGGCCGGACACGCCTGCGTGAACGGGCCGCGGGGATGGCAGTCTTGGGCCATGCGCCGATCGTTCGCTCTCCTCGCCGGGATCCTGCTCACGGGTGCCTGCGCGCTGCCCGCCGCCGCCGCGGGCGGCGACCAGTCGTTCACCATCAAGGACCCGCGCATCACGGAGTCCAGCGGCCTCGCCGCCTCCCGCCTGCACCCCGGCATCTACTGGACCCACAACGACAGCGACGACGGCCCCTACCTGTACGCGGTGGACAGCGCCACCGGCCGGACCGTCGCCCGCGTCACCCTGACCGGCGTCGGCTCGCCGCGCGACGTCGAGGCGATCTCCATCGGCCCCGGCAACCAGATCTACGTCGGCGACATCGGCGACAACCTCGGCGGCAAGTGGCCGTACGTGTGGATCTACCGGCTGCCCGAGCCGAAGAAGCTGACCGACCAGACCGTGCGGGCCACGCAGTACGTGGTGAAGTACGCGGACGGCGCCCGCGACGCCGAGTCGCTCGTGGTCGACCCGAAGACCGGCCGCGCCTACATCATCGACAAGAACGAGGACGGCGGGCACCTCTACCAGGGCCCGGCCACCCTGTCGCCGTCCGGCGCGAACGTCTTCCGCCCGGTCGCCACCGTCGACCTGTGGGCCACCGACGCGGCCCTCTCCCCGGACGGCAAACGGCTCGCCGTGCGCGGCTACTTCGGCGGGATCTGGTACGACTTCGACGCCGGCCGGATCAAGCGGGAGGGCCGCCTCGACGTGCCCCTCCAGGGCCAGGGCGAGTCCGTCAGCTACTCCGCCGACGGATCGAAGCTCCTGTACGGCAGCGAGGGCGCGAGCAGTTCCGTGCAGGCGGAGGACGCGCCCGGCGCCGGCAGCGGCAAGTCCCCCTCGGGAAGCGCCGGTTCGGGTGCTGCGGGGGACAGCGGCGACGGCCTCGGCTCCACCTTCAAGACCGGCGCCCTCGCCGTGGCCGTCGCCGCGGCGGCCCTCTTCGGCCTCCGGCGGCTGGTGCGTCGCCGCTGAAGTCCTCGGAAGTTGACGGAAGTCCTCGGAAGTTCGCGGAAGTTCGCGGAAGTCCGCGGAAGTCCGGGGAGCTTCGCGGAAGTCCGGGCAGCTTCGCGGAAGTTCGCGTCCGAGCGCTGTGCGATGTCTTGACGTGGGCATGGTGTGTCAGTTTCCTGGGGGGTGCGTGGTGTGGTGGGAGCGCTCCCATCGGTTCCGGGCCCGCGCCTGTCGAGAGGACCCAGGCACATGTTCCGCAGCTTGCGAAGAGCGCTGTGCGCCGCCGCGGCGCTGTTGTTACCGCTGGCCGGCGCGCACACCGCGCACGCCGCCGGCACCGCCGACACGGCCGGTGCGGGCTACTGGCACACCAGTGGCCGGCAGATCCTCGACGCGGCCGGGCAGCCCGTCCGGATCGCCGGCATCAACTGGTTCGGCTTCGAGACCGGCAACCACGTCGTCCACGGCCTGTGGTCCCGCGACTACAAGAGCATGATCGACCAGATGAAGTCGCTGGGCTACAACACCATCCGGCTGCCCTACAGCGACGACATCCTCAAGTCCGGGACCGCCCCCGACAGCATCGACTTCTCCGGCGGCAAGAACGCCGACCTGCAGGGCCTCACCTCCCTCCAGGTCATGGACAAGCTCGTCGCCTACGCCGGCCAGGACGGGATGAAGGTCATCCTCGACCGCCACCGCCCGGACTCCGGCGGCCAGTCGGCGCTCTGGTACACGGCGTCGGTGCCGGAGTCGACCTGGATCGCCAACCTCAAGTCCCTGGCCTCCCGTTACGCCGGCAACTCCACCGTCATCGGCATCGACCTGCACAACGAGCCGCACGACCCCGCCTGCTGGGGCTGCGGGGACACGACGAAGGACTGGCGCCTGGCCGCCCAGCGGGGCGGCAACGCGGTGCTCTCCGTCAACCCCGAACTGCTCATCTTCGTGGAGGGCGTGCAGACCTACGACGGCGTCTCCGGCTGGTGGGGCGGCAACCTGATGGGCGTCGCGCAGTACCCGGTGCAGCTCGACGTGGCGAACCGGGTCGTGTACTCCGCCCACGACTACGCCACCAGCGTCGCCCAGCAGAGCTGGTTCAGCGATCCGTCGTTCCCCGCCAACATGCCCGGGGTGTGGGACAAGTACTGGGGCTACATCTTCAAGCAGAACATCGCGCCCGTGTGGATCGGCGAGTTCGGCACCACGCTCCAGTCGACGGTGGACCAGAAGTGGCTGGCCGCGCTGGTGAGTTACCTGCGGCCGACGTCGACGTACGGCGCCGACTCCTTCCAGTGGACGTTCTGGTCCTGGAATCCCAACTCCGGTGACACCGGCGGGATCCTGAAGGACGACTGGAACACCGTGGACACCGTCAAGGACGGCTACCTGGCGAGCATCAAGGCGTCCGGGTTCCCGGGCAGCGGCGGCGGGAGCGGCGGCGGTGGCGGCACGGGAGGCGGCGGTTCGACGGCCGCCTGCAGCGCCGCCTACACCGTCAGCAGCGACTGGGGCGGCGGCTTCAACGCCGAGGTGAAGGTGACCAACACCGGGACGACCGCGCTGTCGTCCTGGAAGGTGACCTGGACGTGGAGCGGCTCCCAGCAGGTCACGAGCATGTGGAACGCCTCGTACACGCAGTCCGGTTCGACCGTGACCGCGGTGAACGCCGCGCACAACGGCAGCCTGGCCGCGGGCGCTTCGGCGACCTTCGGGTTCGGCGGCGCGCCCGGCGGCGGCACCGTGCCGAACGTGAGCTGCACGGCCGCATGACAGAAGGGCGCCCGGTGGACACCGGGCGCCCTTCAGCCGCGTACGCGAGCGAACGAAGCGAGGGAAGCGGTCAGAGCTTCTCGATCACGTAGTCGACGCACTTCGTCAGCGCCTCGACGTCCGCCGGGTCGATCGCCGGGAACATCGCCACCCGCAGCTGGTTGCGGCCGAGCTTGCGGTACGGCTCGGTGTCGACGATGCCGTTGGCGCGCAGGACCTTGGCGACGGCGGCGGCGTCGATCTCGTCCGAGAAGTCGATCGTGCCGATGACCTGCGAGCGCTTGGCCGGGTCGGCGACGAACGGGTTCGCGTACTTGATGTCCTCGGCCCAGCCGTACAGCGTGCGCGCGGAGGTGGCGGTGCGGCGGACCGCCCAGTCCAGGCCGCCCTGGCCGTTGAGCCACTCCAGCTGCTGGTTCAGCAGGAAGAGGGTGGCGAGCGCCGGGGTGTTGTACGTCTGGTTCTTGCGGGAGTTGTCGATCGCCGTCGGCAGGCTGAAGAACTCCGGGACGTGACGGCCGGAGGCGTGCACGCGCTCGGCCCGCTCGATCGCGGCCGGGGAGAAGACGCCGATCCACAGGCCGCCGTCGGAGGCGAAGGACTTCTGCGGGGCGAAGTAGTAGACGTCCGTCTCGGCGATGTCGACCGGCAGGCCGCCGGCGCCGGAGGTGGCGTCGACCAGGACCAGGGCGCCCTCGTCGGCGCCGGCCACCCGCTTGATCGGCATGGCGACGCCGGTCGAGGTCTCGTTGTGCGTGAAGGCGTAGACGTCCACGCCCGCCTCGGCCTCGGGCTCGGGGTGCGTGCCCGGGTCGGCGGCGATGACGGTGGGCTCGGCCAGCCACGGGGCGAGCTTGGCGGCCTTGGCGAACTTCGAGGAGAACTCGCCGAAGCTGAGGTGCTGCGACTTGTTCTCGATCAGGCCGTGGGTCGCGATGTCCCAGAAGGCCGTCGAGCCGCCGTTGCCGAGGATGACCTCGTAGCCGTCGGGCAGCTGGAACAGCTCGGAGATGCCCTCGCGCACCTTGCCGACCAGGTTCTTCACCGGAGCCTGACGGTGGGAGGTGCCGAGGAGGGAGGTGCCGGTCGCGGCGAGGGCGTCCAGCGCCTCCGTCCGCACCTTGGAGGGACCCGCGCCGAAACGTCCGTCCGCGGGCTTGATGTCAGAAGGAATCTGGATCTCAGCCACGACTGGAGGGTATCCGCTGCGGGAAACCTGGGCGAAACGTCGTCCGTCGGATGAGACGCGTGTCTCGGCGGGCGTCCCCGGGGGGCGGCGGGCGTCCGGATGGCGGGCGGCCCGCCGGACACCCGCCGGTTCGCTGGGCGCTTGCCGGTTCGCCGGGCGCGGGTGGTCCGGCGGACGCGCCTGGTCCGCCGGGCGGTGGCCTGCTGGCGGGCGGCGGCCTGTCCGCTGGACGTGGCCGGTTCGCTGGAGGTGACCGGTTCGCCGGATGCCGGCCGGTTCGCTGGACACACGTCTGTTCGGCGGGCGTGGCTGCTTTGCCTGGCGCTCGCCGGTTCGCCGGGCGGCGGTCGGTTTGCCGGGTGTCCGGGGGCGTCGGGCGCGGCCGGTTCGTCGAGCGTCCGCCGGTTCGCCGGGCGGGGCCGCTTCGCCGGGCGGGGCCGCTTCGGGGGCGGTGGCTGGTTTGCTGGGGGGATGAGCGATCTCGAGAGCGAGCTGCGTTCCGCCGTGCGGGGCGAGGTGGGCTTCGACGTCACCGCCCGCGCGCTCGTCACCATGGACGCCTCCAACTACCGCCGGGTCCCGCTCGGGGTCGTCGCGCCGTACGACGCCGACGACGTCGCCGCCGTACTGGAGGTGTGCCGGACGTACGGGGTGCCCGTCGTCGCGCGGGGCGGGGGCACCTCGATCGCCGGGCAGGCGACCGGCGCGGGGGTCGTGCTGGACTTCACCCGGCACATGAACCGGCTGGTCTCCCTCGACGCGGAGTCCCGTACCGCCCTCGTACAGCCCGGCCTCGTCCTCGACCGGCTCCAGGAGGCCGCCGCCCCGCACGGGCTGCGCTTCGGACCCGACCCCTCCACGCACAGCCGCTGCACGCTCGGCGGCATGATCGGCAACAACTCCTGCGGCGCGCACTCGGTGGCCTGGGGGACGACGGCCGACAACGTGCGGGAGCTGGCCGTCGTCACCGCGCGCGGGCAGCGGCTGCGGCCCGGGCCGGGCTGGGCCGGGGCGCCGGAGGGCCTGGGCGGCCTGGTGGAGGCGGAGCGGGCGCGGCTGCGGACCGGGTTCCCGGAGCTGCCCCGCCGTATCTCCGGGTACGCGCTGGACGCGCTGCTGCCCGAGCGGGGCGCCGACGTGGCCCGGTCCCTGTGCGGCTCGGAGGGCACGCTGGCTGTGCTGACCGAGGCGGTCGTACGGCTCGTCGGGGCGCCACGCGCGCGTGCGCTCGCCGTCCTCGGGTACGCCGACGAGAGCGCCGCCGCCGAGGCCGCGGCCGGGCTGCGGGCATGGGCGTCGACCCGTCCGGGCGGAGCCGGGAGCGGCGGAGGGCCGCTCACGCTGGAGGGGATGGCGGCCGACCTGGTGCCGACGGCGGCCGAGCTGCCGCGGGGCGGCGCCTGGCTGTTCGTTGAGACGGGCGGCGAGTCGGAAGCCGAGGCACGCGCGCGTGCGGAGGCGGTCGTGCGGGCCGCCGACGTGGTGGACTCCCTGGTGGTGACGGACGAGGCCGGGCAACGGGCGCTGTGGCGCATCCGGGAGGACGCCGCGGGCACCGCCACCCGGATGCCGGACGGCACCGAGGCATGGCCGGGCTGGGAGGACTGCGCGGTGCCGCCCGCCCGGCTCGGGGCGTACCTGCGGGACTTCCGGGGACTGCTGGCCGCCCACGGCCTGCGCGGCACGCCGTACGGGCACTTCGGGGACGGCTGCATCCACGTCCGCATCGACTTCGACCTCCTGACGCCGGCCGGCGTCGGCCGCTTCCGGCGCTTCTCGGAGGAACTCGCCGACCTGGTGGTGGCGCACGGCGGCTCGCTGTCCGGGGAGCACGGTGACGGGCAGGCGCGGGCCGAGCTGCTGCCGCGGATGTACGGCGAGGAGATGGTCGCCCTCTTCGAGCGGGTCAAGGGCGTCTGGGACCCCGACGGCCTGCTCAACCCCGGCATGCTGGTCCGCCCGGCCCCGCTGGACTCCGGCCTGCGCTTCGCCGTCCTGCCGCGCGAGCCGGTCGACGTGGCCTTCGGCTACCCGGCGGACGGCGGCGACTTCACTGCGGCCGTACGGCGGTGCGTCGGCGTCGCCAAGTGCCGTACGCAGACGGCGTCCGGACCGGCCGTCATGTGCCCGTCCTTCCGGGTCACCGGCGAGGAGGAGCACTCCACGCGCGGGCGGGCCCGGCTGCTGCACGAGATGCTGGCCGGTGAACTGGTCACCGACGGCTGGCGGTCGACGGAGGTCCGCGACGCCCTGGACCTGTGCCTGGGCTGCAAGGGCTGCCGCTCCGACTGCCCGGCCGGTGTGGACATGGCCACCTACAAGGCGGAGTTCCTGCACCACCACTACGCCGGCCGGCGCCGCCCGGCCGCCCACCACAGCATGGGCCGGCTGCCGGAGTGGCTGCGCTGGACGGCCCGGACCCGCACCGCCGGGCTCGTCAACGCCCTCGCCGCCGTACCGCCGTTGGCGTGGGCGGCGAAACGGCTCGGCGGGATCGCGCCCGAACGGCGGATTCCGCGGCTGGCGACGCGCACGTTCACCCGGTGGTGGCGCGGGCGGGCCGGAGCGGCTTCCGGCCCCGGGGAACTGGTCGTGCTGTGGCCGGACACCTTCACCGAGCACTTCTCGCCCGAGGTGGGGCGGGCGGCGGTGTGCGTGCTGGAGGCGGCCGGGCTGCGGGTGGCGCTCCCGCCGACGCTGCGGCTCACCCGGCCGCCGGTGGGCGACGGCACGTCCACCGTCCTGAACCCCCTCCAGGTGCTGCGCGGCCGGGGCCGCGTCTGCTGCGGGCTGACATACGTCTCCACCGGGCAGCTCGACCGGGCCCGCGCGGTGCTGCGCCGCACCCTCGACCTGATGGAACCGGTCCTTCAGGCCGCCGTCCCGGTCGTCGTGCTGGAGCCGAGCTGCGCGGCCGCCCTCCGCGGCGACCTGCCCGAGCTGCTGCACGACGATCCGCGTGCCGCCCGCCTGGCCTCCCTGGTGCTGACCTTCGCGGAGGCCTTGCAACGCCTGGCGCCGCACTGGACGCCGCCGCGCCTGGACCGCCCCGCCGTCGGCCAGACCCACTGCCACCAGCACGCGGTCCTCGGCGACGACGCCGACCGCCGGCTGCGGCAAGCGGCGGGACTGACGGGCGAGCTGTCCGGCGGCTGCTGCGGGCTCGCGGGCAACTTCGGTTTCGAGCGGGGGCACTTCGAGGTGTCGGTGGCGTGCGCCGAGGAACGGCTGCTGCCGTCGGTGCGGGAGGCGGGGGAGGACGCGGTGATCCTGGCCGACGGGTTCTCCTGCCGTACGCAGCTGGGGCAGTTGGCGGGGGCCCGCGGGCGGCACCTCGCGGAGGTGCTGGCGGACGCGCTGGAGGAGGGTGAGGCGCCGGAGGCCTCCGGGCCCCGGGACCGCCGGACCTCATGAGGGAGTCCTCGGGCACATCGCCCGGCGTCCGCCCACCGAGACAGTCGCGTCCCAGGTTCACACACCTGACGGAGTCCATTACCGTGGACTCCGTAGTGCATCGTGATGAATGAACGAACCCGAGCCCCTGGACCGCCCGTGACCGCCCCTTCCCCCGCCGCAACCCCCTCGCCGACCGGGCTCGGTCCCGTGCCCGCGGGCGGCGTCCCGCACCGCCGCGGCTCACTCGGCCCCGTCGGCCTGGTGCTGGCCGGCGGTGTCTCGGTGCAGTTCGGCGCCGCGCTCGCGGCGAGCCTGATGCCGCGAGCCGGTGCGCTCGGCGTCGTCACCCTGCGGCTGGTGGCGGCGGCGGTGATCCTGCTGCTGGTCTGCCGGCCCCGGCTGCGCGGCCACTCGCGCACGGACTGGGGGACGGTGGTCGTCTTCGGCGTCGTCATGGGCGCGATGAACGCCATGTTCTACCAGGCGGTCGCCCGCATCCCGCTCGGCGCCGCGGTCACCCTGGAGGTACTCGGCCCGCTCGCCCTGTCGGTCCTCGCCTCCCGCCGCGCGGTGAACATGGTCTGGGCCGGGCTCGCCCTCGCCGGCGTCTTCCTCCTCGGCGGTGGGGACTTCGGCGGCCTCGACCCGGCGGGAGCCGGCTTCGCGCTGGGCGCGGGCGCCATGTGGGCGGCGTACATCGTCTTCAGCGCCCGCACCGGCCGGCGCTTCCCGCAGGCCGACGGGCTGGCGCTGGCCATGGGCGTGGCGGCGCTGCTGATGCTGCCGCTGGGGATCGCCGAGTCGGGCGCGAAGCTCACCGACCCGGTGACGATCGGGCTGGGCTCGGCCGTGGCGCTGCTGTCCTCCGTCCTGCCCTACACCCTGGAACTGCTCGCGCTGCGCCGCCTGCCCGCCTCCACCTTCGCGGTCCTGATGAGCCTGGAGCCGGCCCTGGCCGCCACGGCCGGCTTCCTGATCCTCGGCCAGACCCTGTCCGCGGCGCAGGCGGCGGCCGTCGCCCTGGTCATCGCGGCCAGCATGGGCGCGGTACGCACCCAGACGGGCCCGAAAAGCTCGTTGTAGCGCGCCCGCGCCGCCCGTCGTAGCGCGCCCGCGCCGCCCGTCGTAGCGCGCCCGCGCCGCCCGTCGTAGCGCGCCCGCGCCGCCCGTCGTAGCGCGCCCGTCGCGGCGCCCGCCTGGCGACCGTCAGGCGGGCCTCTCCCACACCGACACGTGCTGCCGGCTCTCGCCGGTGAACGGCTCCCGTGTCCAGCCGTCCCACCGGTCACGCAGCCGCATCCCCGCCAGCCGGGCCATCAGGTCCAGCTCCGCGGGCCACACGTAGCGGAACGGGACCGCCAGGTAGGAGCCCCGTCCGTCCGCGACGCGCACGTGGTGCGAGCTCATCGACTGCGTCGCCACGTCGTAGAGGTCGAAGCCCAGCCGCGACCCGTCCACCCGGAACGGCACCGCGTTCTGTCCCGGTGGCAGTCTGCGCAGGTCGGGGACGGTGACCTCGACCACGAAGCAGCCGCCGGGCTCCAGGTGGGCCGCGGCGTTGCGGAAGCACTCCACCTGGGCGTCCTGCGAGGTGAGGTTCATGATCGTGTTGAAGACCAGGTAGGCGACGGAGAAGGCGCCGTCCACCCGCGTCGTCGCGAAGTCCCCGACCGTCACGCCGATCGCGTCCCCGCCCGGCTTGGCCCGCAGCCGCGCCACCATCGCCCGCGACAGGTCGATGCCGTGCACCTCGACGCCCCGCCGGGCCAGCGGCAGCGCGATCCGTCCGGTGCCGATCCCCAGCTCCAGCGCCCGGCCGCCGTGGCCGGCCAGCTCCGCCAGGACGTCGACCGCCGGTTCCACGATCCGTGGGTCGAACATCTCCGCCGTCGACTCGTCGTAGTCCGCCGCGACGGACTCCCCGAAGTAGCCGTCCTCGTCCTCGTTCTCGTCCTCGTTCTCGTTCGCCACCGGACGACCGTACGGCGGTGAACGCGCGCCGCGCTCGTGAATTTCGGGCGTCGGCGGCGCTCGCGCGGCCGACGGGGGCGGCTCCGTACGCGCGAAATTATTCATGCAAGCATGCTTGATTGTTTCTGGCGCCGCTGCCATGCTCCCCCCATGTCCGATCCGACGCCCGTCATCGACGACCTGCGTGACGAGAGTGACGAACTCGACCGTCTCGTGGCCGAGTTGACCCCCGAGCAGTGGGCGCTCGCCACGCCCGCGCCCCGCTGGAGCATCGCCCACCAGATCGCCCACCTCGCCTGGACCGACCACTCGGCCCTGCTCGCCGTGACCGACGCGGTAGCGTTCCACGGCCTGGTCGAGCAGGCGCTCGCCGCACCCGAGTCCTTCGTGGACGACGGCGCCGACGAGGGGGCCAAACTGCCGTCCGAGGAACTGCTGAGCAAATGGCGCGAGGGACGCGCCGCGCTCGACCGGGCGCTGCGCGCGAGCCCGCCCGGCGCCCGTTTCCCCTGGTACGGACCCCCCATGTCGGCCGCCTCCATGGCCACCGGCCGCCTGATGGAGACCTGGGCCCACGGCCAGGACGTGGCCGACGCGCTGGGCGTCGTCCGCACCCCCACCGGCCGGCTCAGGCACGTCGTCCGCATCGGCGTCCGGGCCCGCGACTTCGCCTTCGCCGCCCACGGGCTGCCGGCCCCCGGCGAGGAGTTCCGGGTCGAGCTCGACGCGCCTTCCGGAGAGGTGTGGACGTTCGGTCCGGAAGACGCCGCGCAGCGGGTCACCGGTCCCGCGCTCGACTTCTGTCTGCTGGTCACCCAGCGCGCCCACCGTGACGACCTCGCCGTGCGCGCGGAGGGCCCCGACGCCGACCGCTGGCTCGGCATCGCCCAGGCGTTCGCGGGGCCGCCCGGCGCGGGCCGCCCGCCGAAGGGGGCCGGCGCGTGAGCGTGCTGCGCATCGGCAACGCCTCCGGCTTCTACGGCGACCGCTTCGACGCCGTGCGCGAGATGCTCACCGGCGGCGAGCTGGACGTCCTGACCGGCGACTACCTCGCCGAGCTGACCATGCTCATCCTGGGCCGGGACCGGCTGAAGGACCCCGGCGCCGGGTACGCCCGCACCTTCCTGCGCCAGCTGGAGGAGTGTCTCGGGCTCGCCCACGAGCGGGGCGTGCGCCTCGTCACCAACGCCGGCGGGCTGAACCCCGCCGGACTCGCCGACCGGGTGCGGGAGCTGGCCGCACGGCTCGGCGTCCCGGTCCGGGTCGCGCACGTCGAGGGCGACGACCTCACCGCCGCCCACCCCGGCGCCCTGGCCGCCCACGCCTACCTCGGCGGCTTCGGCATCGCGGCCTGCCTGCGGGAGGGCGCCGACATCGTGGTCACCGGGCGGGTGACGGACGCGGCGCTGGTCACCGGGCCCGCCGCCGCCCACTTCGGCTGGCAGCCGGGGGAGTACGACCGGCTCGCGGGCGCCGTCGTCGCCGGGCACGTCCTGGAGTGCGGGACGCAGGCCACCGGCGGGAACTACGCCTTCTTCGGCGACGGCGACGTCCGCCGGCCCGGCTTCCCGCTCGCAGAGCTGCACGAGGACGGCAGCTGCGTCGTCACCAAGCACCCCGGCACCGGCGGCTTCGTCGACGTCGGCACCGTCACCGCCCAGCTGCTGTACGAGACGGCGGGCGCCCGGTACGCGGGACCCGACGTCACCGCCCGCCTGGACACCGTACGGCTCACCCAGGACGGGCCCGACCGGGTGCGGATCGACGGGGTGCGCGGCGAGGCCCCGCCGCCGACGCTCAAGGTCGGCCGCAACCGGCTCGGCGGCTTCCGCAACGAGATGACCTTCGTCCTCACCGGCCTCGACGTGGAGGCGAAGGCCGCGCTGGTGCGGGAGCAGATGGCGGACGCGCTCGCCAAGGCCCCGCCCGCCGACGTCCGCTGGGACCTGGTGCGCACCGACCGGCCCGACGCGCCGACCGAGGAGACCGCGAGCGCGCTGCTCCGGCTGGTGGTGCGGGACGCGGACCCGGAGGTGGTCGGACGGGCGCTCAGCGGCGCCGCGATCGAGCTGGCGCTGGCCAGCTACCCCGGCTTCCACGTGCTCGCCCCGCCGGGCAAGGGCGCGCCCTACGGCGTCTTCGAGGCGGCGTACGTCCCGCAGGATGCCGTAGGCCACGAGGCGGTCCTCGACGACGGACGCCGGATCCCGGTGCCGCCGCCCGCCGACGCCCTCGCCCTCGACGAGGTGCCCGAGCCGCCGCTGCCCGAGCCGCCCGAGCCGGGACCCGTCCGGCGCGCCCCGCTCGGCCTGGTCGCCGGGGCCCGCAGCGGCGACAAGGGCGGCAACGCCAACGTGGGCGTGTGGGCGCGCTCGGAGGCGGCCTGGCGGTGGCTCGCGCACGAGCTGACCGCCGACCGGTTCCGGGACCTGATCCCGGAGAGCCGCGCGCTGACGGTCACCCGGCACGCCCTGCCGAACCTGCGCGCCCTGAACTTCGTCGTCGAGGGCGTCCTCGGCGAGGGCGTCGCCGCGCAGGCCCGCTTCGACCCGCAGGCCAAGGCCCTCGGCGAATGGCTGCGCTCCCGCCACCTGGACATCCCGGAGGCCCTGCTGTGACGGTCATCCCGACCACCCTCGACACCCACGCCCCCGAATACCGGGCCAACCGCGAGGCCATGCTCGCCAAGCTCGCCGACCTGGACGCCGAGCACGCCAAGGCGCTCGCGGGCGGCGGCGAGAAGTACGTGCAGCGGCACCGGAAGCGCGGCAAGCTGCTGGCCCGCGAACGCATCGAGCTGCTGCTCGACCCGGACACGCCCTTCCTGGAGCTGTCGCCGCTGGCCGCCTGGGGCAGCGACTACGCCGTCGGCGCCTCCGTCGTCACCGGCATCGGCGTCGTCGAGGGCGTGGAGTGCCTGATCACCGCCAACGACCCGACCGTGCGCGGCGGCGCCAGCAACCCCTGGTCGCTGAAGAAGGCCCTGCGGGCCAACGACATCGCCCTCGCCAACCGGCTGCCCTGCATCAGCCTGGTGGAGTCCGGCGGCGCGGACCTGCCGTCCCAGAAGGAGATCTTCATCCCCGGCGGCGCGATCTTCCGCGACCTCACCCGGCTGTCGGCGGCCGGCATTCCGACGGTCGCGGTCGTCTTCGGCAACTCCACGGCCGGGGGCGCGTACGTGCCCGGCATGTCCGACCACGTGATCATGGTCAAGGAGCGCGCCAAGGTGTTCCTCGGCGGGCCGCCGCTGGTGAAGATGGCCACCGGCGAGGAGAGCGACGACGAGTCGCTGGGCGGCGCCGAGATGCACGCGCGGGTGTCGGGTCTCGCCGACTACTTCGCCGTGGACGAGCACGACGCCCTGCGGCAGGCGCGGCGGGTCGTCGCCCGGCTCAACCACCGCAAGGCCCACCCCGATCCCGGCCCCGCGGCGCCGCCCAAGTACGACGAGGACGAACTGCTCGGCATCGTCCCCGGCGACCTGAAGACCCCCTTCGACCCGCGCGAGGTCATCGCCCGGATCGTCGACGCCTCCGACTTCGACGAGTTCAAGCCGCTGTACGGGACCAGCCTGACGACCGGCTGGGCCACCCTGCACGGCTATCCCGTCGGCATCCTCGCCAACGCGCAGGGCGTGCTGTTCAGCGCGGAGTCGCAGAAGGCCGCCCAGTTCATCCAGCTCGCCAACCAGCGCGACATCCCGCTGCTGTTCCTGCACAACACCACCGGCTACATGGTCGGCAGGGAGTACGAGCAGGGCGGCATCATCAAGCACGGCTCGATGATGATCAACGCCGTCAGCAACAGCCGGGTGCCCCACCTGTCCCTGCTCATGGGCGCCTCCTACGGCGCCGGGCACTACGGCATGTGCGGCCGCGCCTACGACCCGCGCTTCCTGTTCGCCTGGCCCAGCGCCAAGTCGGCCGTCATGGGCCCGCAGCAGCTCGCCGGCGTGCTGTCGATCGTGGCCCGCCAGTCGGCCGCCGCGAAGGGACGCCCCTACGACGACGAGGCGGACGCCGCCCTGCGCGCCATGGTGGAGCAGCAGATCGAGTCCGAGTCGCTGCCGATGTTCCTGTCCGGGCGGCTGTACGACGACGGCGTCATCGACCCGCGCGACACCCGCACCGTCCTCGGCCTGTGCCTGTCCGCCGTGCACACCGCGCCCTTCGAGGGCGCGCGCGGCGGCTTCGGCGTCTTCCGGATGTGAGGTCCATGATCCAGACTCTGCTGGTCGCCAACCGGGGCGAGATCGCCTGCCGGATCTTCCGTACCTGCCGCGAGCTGGGCATCCGGACGGTCGCCGTGCACTCGGACGCCGACGAGAGCGCCCTGCACGCGCGCGTGGCCGACACGGCGGTACGGCTGCCGGGGGCCGCGCCCGCGGAGACGTACCTGCGCGGCGACCTGATCGTGAAGGCGGCCGTCGCCGCCGGCGCCGACGCCGTGCACCCCGGCTACGGCTTCCTGTCCGAGAACGCCGACTTCGCGCGCGCCGTCACCGACGCGGGCCTCAAGTGGATCGGGCCGCCCCCGGAGGCGATCGAGGCGATGGCGTCCAAGACGCGCGCCAAGGAGCTGATGGGGATCGCCCCGCTGGGCGAGGTGACCGAGGCCGACCTGCCGGTGCTGGTGAAGGCGGCCGCGGGCGGCGGGGGGCGCGGGATGCGCGTCGTGCGCCGTCTGGAGGAGCTGGGCGACGCCCTGGAGAGCGCGCGCGCCGAGGCGGCGAGCGCCTTCGGCGACGGCGAGGTCTTCGTCGAGCCGTACGTGGAGGGCGGCCGCCACGTCGAGGTGCAGGTGCTGGCCGACACGCACGGCACCGTGTGGGCGCTCGGCACCCGCGACTGCTCCCTGCAGCGCCGCCACCAGAAGGTGATCGAGGAGGCGCCGGCGCCCGGGCTCTCCGAGCGGCTCGAGGAGGAGTTGCGCGCGCTGGCCGTGCGCGCCGCGCGCGCCGTCGACTACGTGGGCGCCGGCACGGTCGAGTTCCTCGTCGACGGCGACACGGCGCACTTCCTGGAGATGAACACCCGCCTCCAGGTCGAGCACCCCGTCACCGAGGCCGTGTTCGGCGTCGACCTGGTCGCCCTGCAACTGCGCGTCGCCGAGGGCCACGCCCTCGAAGGCGACCCGCCACGCGCGCGCGGCCACGCGATCGAGGCCCGCCTCTACGCCGAGGACCCGGCCGGCGGCTGGGCCCCGCAGACCGGCACCCTGCACCGCCTCGCCGTCCCCGACGGCGTCCGCCTGGACACCGGCTTCACCGACGGCGACACGATCGGCGTCCACTACGACCCGATGCTCGCCAAGGTCGTCGCCCACGCCCCCACCCGCGCCGAGGCCGTCCGCAAGCTGGCCGGCGCCCTGGAGCGGGCGGCCGTGCACGGCCCGGTCACCAACCGGGACCTGCTGGTGCGTTCCCTGCGGCACGAGGAGTTCGCCTCCGCCCGCATGGACACCGGCTTCTACGACCGCCACCTCGCCGCCCTCACCGAGCCAGCCCCCGACCCGTACGCGCCCCTGGCCGCCGCCCTCGCCGACGCCCACGGCCGCTCCCGCTTCGGCGGCTGGCGCAACCTGCCCTCGCAGCCGCAGGTCAAGCGGTACGCGATGGCGGGCGAGGAGCACGAGGTCCGCTACCGGCACACCCGCGAGGGCCTGGCCGCCGACGGCGTCCGCATCGCGCACGCCGACGCGCGGCTGGTGGTCCTGGAGGTGGACGGCGTACGGCGCCGGTTCGAGGTGGCACGCCACGGCGACCGGGTCTACGTGAACGCCACCACGCTCACCGCCCTGCCCCGCTTCCCCGACCCGGCCGATCAGCGGGCCCCCGGCTCGCTGCTCGCCCCCATGCCGGGCACGGTCGTCCGGGTGGCCGAGGGGCTGGCCGAGGGAGCCGCGGTCCGGGCCGGACAGCCGCTGCTCTGGCTGGAGGCGATGAAGATGGAACACAGGATCACAGCGCCCGTCACCGGGACGCTGAGCGCCCTGCACGCCGCACCCGGCCGCCAGGTCGAGGTCGGCGCCCTGCTCGCCGTAGTCGAAGCGGCCGCACCTGAAGCGGCCGCACCTGAAGCGGCCGCACCTGAAGCGGCCGGAGCCGAAGCGTCCGCATCCGGAGCATCCGCAGCCGAAGCGTCCCCACCCGAAGCGTCCGGAGCCGAGAAGTCCGCACAGGAGGACCAGTGAGCGCCACCCTCGAGACGGAAGAACACCAGGCCCTCAGGTCGGCGGTGGCCGCCCTCGGCCGGCGGTACGGCCGCGACTACATCACCGGCCTCGCCCGGGAGGGCCGGCACCCCGACGAACTGTGGGCGGAGGCCGCCAAACTCGGCTACCTGGGCGTCAACCTGCCCGAGGAGTACGGCGGCGGGGGCGGCGGCATCGCCGAACTGTCCATCGTCCTGGAGGAACTCGGCGCCGCGGGCTGCCCGTTGCTGATGATGGTCGTCTCGCCCGCCATCTGCGGCACGGTCATCGCCCGCTTCGGCACCGAGGAGCAGAAGCGGCAGTGGCTGCCCGGCCTCGCCGACGGCACCCGCCGGATGGCCTTCGGCATCACCGAGCCCGACGCCGGCTCCAACAGCCACCGCATCACCACCACCGCCCGCAAGGACGGCGCCGACTGGCTGCTGACCGGCCGCAAGGTCTTCATCTCCGGCGTCGACATCGCGGACGCGACCCTGATCGTCGGCCGCACCGAGGACGCGCGCACCGGCCGCCTCAAGCCGTGCCTGTTCATCGTCCCGCGCGACGCGGACGGCTTCCAGCGGCGCCCCATCGACATGGAACTCAGCGCCGCGGAGAAGCAGTTCGAGCTGGTCCTGGACGACGTGCGGCTGCCCGCCGACGCACTCGTCGGCGACGAGGACGCGGGCCTGCTGCAACTGTTCGCCGGCCTGAACCCCGAGCGCATCATGACGGCCGCCTTCGGCATCGGCATGGGACGCTACGCCCTGTCCCGGGCGGTCCAGTACGCCCGCGAGCGCAGCGTCTGGAAGACGCCCATCGGCGCCCACCAGGCCATCGCGCACCCCCTGGCCCAGGTGCACATCGAGCTCGAACTCGCCCGCCTGATGATGCAGAAGGCGGCCCACCTCTACGACGCCGGGGACGACGTCGGCGCGGGCGAGGCCGCCAACATGGCCAAGTACGCGGCCGCGGAGGCCTGCGTGCGGGCCGTCGACCAGTCCGTGCACACCCTCGGCGGCAACGGCCTCACCCGCGAGTACGGCCTCGCCTCGCTGGTCACCGCGTCGCGGGTGTCCCGGATCGCCCCGGTCAGCAGGGAGATGATCCTCAACTACGTCTCCCACCAGACCCTCGGCCTGCCCAAGTCGTACTGACCCCGCGCGCGAGGAGGAACCGTGTTCCGCAGTGAGTACGCAGACGTCACGCCCGTGGAGCTGCCCATCCACGAGGCGGTCCTCGGCCGGGCCGCCGAGTTCGGCGACGCGCCCGCCCTGATCGACGGCACCGACGGCACCACCCTCAGCTACGAGCAGGTGGACCGCTTCCACCGGCGGGTCGCCGCCGCGCTCGCCGAGGCGGGCGTGCGCAAGGGCGACGTGCTCGCCCTGCACAGCCCCAACACGGTCGCCTTCCCGATCGCCTTCTACGCCGCCACGCGCGCGGGCGCCTCGGTCACCACCGTGCACCCGCTCGCCACCGCCGAGGAGTTCGCCAAGCAGCTGAAGGACTCCGCCGCCCGCTGGATCGTCACCGTCTCCCCGCTGCTGGAGACGGCCCGGCGGGCCGCCGGACTCGCGGGCGGCGTCGAGGAGGTCTTCGTCTGCGACAGCGCGCCCGGTCACCGTTCCCTCATCGACATGCTGGCCTCCGACGCCCCCGAGCCGCAGGTCGACATCGACCCCGTCGAGGACGTCGCGGCGCTGCCGTACTCCTCCGGCACGACCGGCATACCCAAGGGCGTGATGCTCACGCACCGCCAGATCGCCACCAACCTCGCCCAGCTCGAACCGTACGCCGACGCCGGTCCCGGCGACCGGATCCTCGCCGTGCTGCCGTTCTTCCACATCTACGGCCTGACGGCCCTGATGAACGCGCCGCTGCGCAAGGGCGCCACGGTCGTCGTGCTGCCGCGCTTCGACCTGGAGCAGTTCCTCGCGGCCGTCCAGAACCACCGCATCACCGGCCTGTACGTCGCCCCGCCCATCGTCCTGGCCCTCGCCAAGCACCCGCTGGTCGCGCAGTACGACCTGTCGTCGCTGAAGTACATCGTCAGCGCCGCCGCCCCGCTCGACGCGCAGCTCTCGGCCGCCTGCTCCGAACGGCTCGGCCTGCCGCCCGTCGGCCAGGCGTACGGCATGACGGAACTCTCGCCCGGCACCCACGTCGTCCCGCTCGACGCCATGCACGAGGCGCCCCCCGGCACCGTCGGCAAGCTCATCGCCGGCACCGAGATGCGCATCGTCTCCCTCGCCGACCCCGGCAAGGACCTCGGCGTCGGCGAGCCCGGCGAGATCCTCATCCGCGGCCCGCAGGTCATGAAGGGCTACCTGGGCCGCCCCGACGCCACCGCCGCGATGATCGACGAGGACGGCTGGCTGCACACCGGGGACGTCGGCCGGGTGGACGAGGACGGCTGGCTGTTCGTCGTCGACCGCGTCAAGGAACTGATCAAGTACAAGGGCTTCCAGGTCGCCCCCGCCGAGCTGGAGGCGCTGCTGCTGACCCACCCCGGCATCGCGGACGCGGCCGTCATCGGCGTCTACAACGACGACGGCAACGAGGTCCCGCGCGCCTACGTCGTCCGCCAGCCCGACGCGGCCGGCCTGACCGAGGGGGAGGTCATGACGTACGTCGCCGAGCGCGTCGCCCCGTACAAGCGCGTCCGCGAGGTCACCTTCCTCGACGCCGTGCCGCGCGCCGCCTCCGGCAAGATCCTCCGCCGACAGCTCAGGGAGCGCTCATGACGCTGATCACCCGCACCCGCGACCGGGGCGTCGAGACCCTCGGCCTCGACTCCCCGGACAACCGCAACGCCCTGTCGGCCGCTCTGGTGGGCGAGCTGGCCGACGCGCTGACGGACGCCGGCAAGGACAGCGGCGTACGGGCCGTCGTCCTCACCCACACCGGCAACACCTTCAGCGCGGGCGCCGACCTGCGCGACCCGCCGCACCCCGACGCACTGGTCGCCCTGCTGAGGCAGATCGTCGAGCTGCCCAAGCCGGTCGTAGCCCGCGTCACCGGGCACGTGCGGGCGGGCGGCCTGGGCCTGCTGGCCTGCTGCGACATCGCGGCCGCCGCCGGCACCGCCAGCTTCGCCTTCACGGAGGTCCGCATCGGCGTGGCCCCTGCGGTCATCTCCCTGCCCCTGCTGCCCCGCACGGACCCCCGCGCGCTGGCCCGCTACTACCTCACCGGCGAGCGCTTCGACGCCGCCGAGGCGGCCCGCATCGGCCTCGTCACCGCGGCCGGCGACGACGTCGACGCCGTACTGGAACCCGTCCTGGACGGCCTGCGCAGATCCGCCCCCGAGGCCCTGGCCGAGACGAAACGGCTGCTCACGGCTAAGGTGCTGGAGTCATTCGACCGGGACGCGGCCGACCTCACCGCGCTCTCGGCCCGGCTGTTCGCCTCCCCGCAGGCCCGCGAGGGGATGACGGCCTTCCTGGAACGACGGGATCCCCCATGGGTGCTGTGAGCACGAGCCCGGAGGACCGCGTGGAGCGCGTCCCCAAGCAGGACCGCAGCCGGGCCACCCGGCAGCGGCTCCTGGAGGCCGCCGTGGCCTGCCTCGCCGAGCACGGCTGGGCGGGCTCCACGGTCTCCGTCGTCGCCGAACGCGCCGGCGTCTCCCGGGGCGCCGCCCAGCACCACTTCCCGACCCGCGAGGACCTCTTCACGGCGGCCGTCGAGTACGTCGCCGAGGAACGCTCCACCGCGCTGCGCGCCCTGTTCCCGCAGGGTGCGGCGGGCGACCGCCGGGCCGTGGTGGCCGCCCTCGTCGACCTCTACACCGGCCCGATGTTCCGGGCCGCGCTGCACCTGTGGGTGGCCGCCTCCAACGAGGAACAGCTGCGCCCGCGGGTGACCGAGCTGGAGGCCCGCGTCGGCCGCGAGACCCACCGCATCGCCGTGGACCTGCTGGGCGCCGACGAGGCCCGCCCCGGCGTCCGCGAGACCGTCCAGGGCCTGCTGGACATGGCCCGGGGCCTCGGCCTCGCCAACCTGCTCACCGACGACACGGGCCGCCGGGAGCGGGTCGTGGCGCAGTGGGCGGACCTGCTGGACGGCGCGCTGGGCTGACGGCCGCGGCCTGACGGTCGCCGCCTGACGGCCGCGGCCTGACGGTCGCCGCCTGACGGCCGCGGCCTGACGGTCGCCGCCTGACGGCCGCGGCCTGCCGGCCGCCGCCTGACGGCCGCGGCCGCTCAGCCCGGCGCCGGGCGGTCACCGGCCGGCGATGTCCTCGTAGCCCTCGACCTGGCGCGGGTCGCGCGGGCCCGGGCCGACGTAGCGGGCGGACGGGCGGACCAGGCGGCCGGTGCGCTTCTGCTCCAGGATGTGCGCCGACCAGCCCGCGGTGCGGGCGCAGGTGAACATCGACGTGAACATGTGGGCCGGCACCTCGGCGAAGTCCAGGACGATGGCCGCCCAGAACTCCACGTTCGTGGCCAGCACCCGGTCCGGGCGGCGGTTGTGCAGCTCCTCCAGGGCCGCCTTCTCCAGCGCCTCGGCGATCTCGAAGCGCGGGGCGCCCAGTTCGCGGGCGGTGCGGCGCAGCACGCGCGCGCGGGGGTCCTCGGCCCGGTAGACGCGGTGACCGAAGCCCATCAGGCGCTCGCCCCGGTCCAGGGCCTGCCTGACGTACGCCTCCGCGTCGCCGGTCCGCTCGATCTCCTCGATCATGTGCAGCACGCGCGAGGGGGCGCCGCCGTGCAGCGGGCCGGACATGGCCCCCACCGCGCCGGAGAGCGCCGCGGCCACGTCCGCGCCGGTGGAGGCGATGACGCGGGCGGTGAAGGTGGAGGCGTTCATGCCGTGCTCGGCGGCGGACGTCCAGTACGCGTCGACGGCCGCGACGTGCTTGGGGTCCGGCTCGCCCCGCCAGCGGATCATGAAGCGCTCGACGACCGACTGCGCCTTGTCGATCTCCCGCTGCGGCACCATGGGCAGGCCCTGCCCGCGGGCGGACTGGGCGACGTACGACAGCGCCATCACCGCGGCGCGGGCCAGGTCGTCGCGGGCCTGCGCGGCGTCGATGTCGAGGAGCGGTTTCAGGCCCCACACCGGCGCCAGCATCGCCAGCGCCGACTGCACGTCCACGCGGATGTCGCCGGAGTGCACCGGGATCGGGAACGGCTCGGCGGGCGGCAGGCCGGGGTTGAAGGCGCCGTCGACGAGCAGCCCCCAGACGTTGCCGAACGAGACGTGACCGACCAGGTCCTCGATGTCGACGCCCCGGTACCTGAGGGCGCCGCCCTCCTTGTCCGGCTCGGCGATCTCCGTCTCGAACGCGATGACTCCCTCGAGTCCGGGTACGAAGTCGGACATCAGGCGGCTCCTCGTGATGTGGGCGACAGACGGTGTGGTGGAGAGGTGCGGTGGGGACGTGCGGTGGAGAGGTGCGATGAGGACGGGATGACGACCATGTGCCGATGCGGAACAGGGCGGTCCGGCCGGCGGATCCTCGGTCGCTTCCGGACTCGCGGTCCCCGGTGGCCATCCTGGTGATGCCCCGAACGGCGGGCGGTCACCCCACCGGAACGGCATCAGCACGATATCCCTGAGTGCCACCGTTGGGGAGGCTTCGCGGCACTCAGTGCCACACAGTGACGAAGGACACCGTGCCGTGTCCGCCCAGCGGACGCCGTCCGCGGGGATGCCCCGGATGCCCTTCGCACCGATACGGCAAGATGTCGGCGTGAACGCCCACGACGCCGCCGCTCCCGACCCCGCTGCGATGCGAAAGCACTACCGGGCCGAGGGCCTCGCCGAGTCCGACCTGGCGGCCACCCCGGTGCAGCAGTTCGCGCGCTGGTTCGCGCAGGCCGCGCGGGAGGCCCACCTGTTCGAGCCGAACGCCATGATCGTCTCCACGGCGGACGCCCAGGGCCGGCCCAGCTCCCGCACGGTGCTGCTGAAGCAGTTCGACGAGCACGGCTTCGTCTTCTACACCAACTACGAATCCCGCAAGGGACACGACCTCGCCGAGAACCCGCACGTCTCGCTGCTGTTCCCCTGGCACCCGATGGCACGCCAGGTCGTCGTCACGGGCGTCGCGCGCCGCACCGGCCGCGACGAGACGGCCGCCTACTTCCGCAGCCGCCCGCACGGCTCCCAGCTGGGCGCCTGGGCCAGCGCCCAGTCCAGCGTCATCGCCTCCCGCGCCGAGGTCGACGCCGCGTACGCCGAACTCGAGGCCCGCTACCCGGAGGGCGAGCAGGTCCCGGTGCCCCCGCACTGGGGCGGCTTCCGGGTGGCCCCGCAGCGGGTCGAGTTCTGGCAGGGGCGCGAGAACCGCCTGCACGACCGGCTCAGGTACGTCGCGGACGCGGACGGCGGATGGCGGGTGGAGCGGCTGAGCCCGTGAGGGGCCTCGCGAACGCAGACGACCCGCGAACTCGGGTCCCTCCGCCGGGTGGCGGGGGAGCCGGCCGGACGTACCGGCGAGCTCGCGGGTCGGGTGACTGCGTTGGATTGGGCCGGCTGCGTGTGTCGCGCACACGCTGGTCCGGCACCGCACTGTGTGTGGTGGCAGGCCGCTAGCCCGCAGCCACCTCGTGCGTCCGGGTTTCACTCATGTACCCGATCACCTCCCTTCTCACGTGCTCGCCACATTAGGCAGTGGTCCCGCGCGGTTCAACAGGTTTTCGGCGGCGGATCCTCCGGCTCGTGAGAGGCGGCCGGCCGGGGTAGAGAAGGTGGGGAAGAGGATGGGTTGCAACGATTCCCTCAATCTTCTGGAACCCGGTGTGTGCTGGATCACGTTCCAGTTAGATGATGGCGAGTGAGTGAACCGACGCGCCGTGCCTGCGGGCGCAGCTGGGAGGGGGTCCAGGTGAGTGCTTCCCGGCGTAGTGGGACCACCGACGAGCTGGGGCCGGACGAGCCCGAGGGGTCGGGGGCCGCCGCGGGCCCCGACGGCTCCGATCTGCTGGCCGCGCTGCTGGACGGCATGGACGCGGCCCTGTGCGCCTTCGACGCCGACGGGGTGGTGACCCACTGGAACCGCGAGGCGGAGCGGATCCTCGGCTGGACGGCGGCGGAGGCCGTGGGCCGGCCCGGCTTCGCCGGGTGGGCCGTGCGCGAGGCGGACGCCGGTGAGGTCGAGGGGCGGCTGATGTCCGCCATGCGGTCGCCCGGCCGGCAGGTGCACGAGTTCGCGCTGCTGACCAAGGACGGCGGACGGGTGCTCGTACGGACGCAGTCGGCCGCCGTGCGCGGCCCGGACGGCAGGCCGGCGGGCGTGTACTGCGCCTTCAGCGAGGTGCACACGCAGATCGACCTGGAGCGCTCCATCGCGCTGAGCGAGGCGCTGTTCGACGACGCTTCCTGGGGTGTCGTGCTGGTGGACGCCGACCTGCGGCCCGCCGTGGTGAACGCGCACGCGGCCCGGTCGCTCGGCATCGGGCGCACGGCCGCGCTGGGGCGGCCGCTGGGGGAACTGCTCGCCCAGGGCGTCGAGGAACTGGAGAGCGCGCTCACGCACGTCCTGGCGGAGGGCGCGCCGCCCGCGCCCGCGGAGATCTGGGTGAGCGTGCGCACGCCGGAGGGCGAGCGGCGGCGCTGCTGGCGCTGCGGCTTCGTCCGGCTGGCCTCGCCGCTCGCGGAGGAACCGGTGCCGCTGGGCGTCGGCTGGCTGTTCGTGGACGTGACCGAGACCAAGCAGGGCGAGCAGGCGGCGGCGCTGTTCAGGTTCCGTACGAACCAGTTGCACCGGGCGGCGCGCGCCGCCGCCGAGTGCGAGGACCCCGCGGAGGCGGCCACCGTCCACCTCGACTTCGCGCTCGCCGGGTTCGCCGACCACGCGCTGATCGACCGGGTGGCGGGCGGCGCGCTCGCCGACGGGGCGGAGAACGGGCCGGTGCGGCTGGTGCGGGTGGCGGCGACGCCGTCCGGGGCGCCGGGGCCGAGCCTGCTCGGCGGGCAGGCCGGACTGCCCGTGCGGTACGCCGAGGGGCATCCGGCGCTGCAGAGCGTGGAGCGGACCGGGTCGGTGCGGGCGGGCGGCGGTTCGGTGCCGGCCAAGGAGGCGCGGGAGTGGGCGCGGTCCCGGCAGTGGCCCGCGGACACGGTGCACGCCTTGTGCGCGGTGCTGCGCAGCCGCGGGCGGACGCTGGGTGTCGTGACGTTTCTGCGCGGTGCCGGGCGCAGCCAGTTCGAACGGGCCGACGTGGCCTACGCCGAGGACGTCGCGGCGCGGATCGCGGCCGCCCTGGACCTCGCGGACGCAGTGGGGCGGCGGTAGGGGACAGGGCGACAGGGGACTGACAGGGCGGCCGGGCACAAGGGGCAGGCGAGGGCACGCGGCCGGGCACGACGCTGCGGCGACTACCGGCAGCGCCGGCGGCCCGTACGGCGCCCGCGCCGCCGTCGGTGGCAGCTGTCGGCGGCGCCGGGCCAGGGGGTCGGCGTCCTGCACGCCGATGTCGGCCGTCGACCGGTCGGCGGTGGCTGGGCTGCCGTCCGTCTCACTGGCCTCACGGGCCTCGCCCGTCGGCCGGAACGGCTGAACGGTCGGCCCCGCAGCCGGCAGTCGTCCGCGGGCGGTGCCGGCGGCCCGTACGGCGCCCGCGCCGCCGTCGGTGGCAGCTGTCGGCGGCGCCGGGCCAGGGGGTCGGCGTCCTGCATGCCGATGTCGGCCGTCGACCGGTCGGCGGTGGCTGGGCTGCCGTCCGTCTCACTGGCCTCACGGGCCTCGCCCGTCGGCCGGAACGGCTGAACGGT
>NZ_JBFADM010000004.1:67416-93959 GCF_040641355.1 Streptomyces sp. NPDC020996 | reverse complement strand
TCGGCCCCGCAGCCGGCAGTCGTCCGCGGGCGGTGCCGGCGGCCCGTACGGCGCCCGCGCCGCCGCCGGCGGCCGGCTGGGCTGCCGCCGCCTCACCCGTCATGCCGGAACGGCCGGGCGGTCGGCCCCCGCGGCAGCCGTCGGCCGCTTCAGTCGCCGGCCCGCTGATGTCGGCCCCGGTATCCGTCGGCCGCCGTCTGCCGCGCCGGCCTGGGTACGCCGCCCGCCGCACTTCGGCGGCTGCGCGGCCGCCGGGCGCTCCCGGCGGAGCGCTCAGCGCCGGTAGAAGATCCGGTCGCCGTACTCCTCCATCACCCGTCCGTTCCACTCGTGGCCCCCGTCGACGTTCCCGGAGCGCAGCAGCGGCGGCTCGATGCCCCGGTCGGCCAGCGCGGCGGCCGTCGTGGCCATGACGGCCTGCAGCAGGGCCGCGGTGACGACCGTGGAGGCCGGCGCGAAGGGGGCGGGGACCGTGTCGAGCGTCAGCTCGGCGTCACCGACCGCGATCTTGGAGTCGAGGACGATGTCGCAGTGGTCCTTGAGGAACCCGCCGGACGCGTGCCGCGACCGCGTCTCGGAGGCGTACGCCACCGAGGTCACGCCGATGACCTTCACGCCCGTCGCGCGGGCGCTCATGGCCATCTCGACGGGCAGCGCGTTGCGTCCGGACAGGGAGACGACCACGAGAGCGTCCCCGGAGCGGATCGGCGAGCTGGCGAGCACCGCGCTCGCCAGGCCGTCCACCCGCTCCAGCGCGGAGCCGAGCGTGGCCGGCATGACGTCGACGCCGACGACGCCGGGCACGGCCAGCAGGTTCATCAGGGCCAGCCCGCCGGCGCGGTAGACGACGTCCTGGGCGGCGAGGGACGAGTGGCCCGCGCCGAAGGCGAACAGCCGGCCGCCGTCGGCGACGGTGTCGGCGAGCAGCGCGCCGGCCGCGGCGACGGCGTCCGCCTCCTCCTCCCGGACCCGTTGCAGCAGGCCGATCGCGGCGTCGAGGAACCGGCCGGCCGGGGTGGCGTCGCTCATGCGGATCCTTCCGGAGGGCGGCGTCGGATGTCCGTGTCGCGGATCACCGTGCGGTCTGGACCAGTGCCGTGTCAATACGGCGTCCGGCGGCTCTCGCGCGGGTGCCCGGACGGCGTGCGCCGGGTCCGGCCGCATCACCGCCGGGCCCGTGGTTTCCGCAGCGCCGCACGGTTGTCAGTGCCATGCGTCAGAATTGGGTCCACGGCCAGCGCACACGCCGCGGAGCCGTCACGCTCGCGGCAGATCTCATCGAGGGGCACGTATGTCCGGACTGATCGACACCACGGAGATGTATCTCCGCACCATCCTCGAGCTCGAGGAAGAGGGCGTGGTCCCCATGCGTGCCCGGATCGCCGAGCGGCTCGACCAGAGCGGGCCGACCGTCAGCCAGACGGTGGCGCGGATGGAACGGGACGGCCTCGTGTCCGTCGCCTCCGACCGCCACCTGGAGCTCACCGACGAGGGCCGTCGGCTCGCCACGCGTGTGATGCGCAAGCACCGGCTGGCGGAGTGCCTGCTCGTGGACGTGATCGGCCTGGAGTGGGAGCAGGTGCACGCCGAGGCGTGCCGCTGGGAGCACGTGATGAGCGAGGCCGTGGAGCGCCGGGTCCTGGAGCTGCTGCGTCACCCCACCGAGTCGCCGTACGGCAACCCGATCCCGGGCCTGGAGGAGCTGGGCGAGAAGGACGGCGCCGACCCGTTCCTCAACGAGGGCATGGTGTCGCTGGCCGACCTCGACACGGGCGAGGACGGCAAGACGGTCGTCGTGCGCCGGATCGGCGAACCGATCCAGACGGACGCACAGCTGATGTACACGCTGCGCCGGGCGGGCGTGCAGCCCGGATCCGTGGTGAGCGTGACGCAGTCGGCGGGCGGTGTGCTGGTGGGCAGCGGCGGCGAGGCGGCCGAGCTGGAGGCGGACGTCGCCTCCCACGTGTTCGTCGCCAAGCGCTGAACGGCCGGGCGGCGCCCGCCGTGACGGCGCGCCGCCGCTCCGGCGACGGCGGTGGTCCGGTGAGGCGGCGGTCCGGCGACGGCGGTGGTCCGGCGACGGCGGTGGTCCGGCGACGGCGGCGGTCCGGTGACGCTGTCGGTCGGAAGATCCAGTGCGTCGAATCGCAGCGCTGTGACGCCTCCCGTGCGACGCTTTTCCGTAAGGCATATGACGGAGGGGGCGGGCGAATGCGCCGCAGACGCGTGGAGGGCCCCGGCGCCTTGCGGCGCCGGGGCCTGTCCTCCCCTGTGCTGACCCGGAGCCCCGAGCTCTCAGGGTCATTCCCCTCGGACCGTTTTCCCCGAGCGGTCCGCCCCCCGCTGAAGATCTCCCCTCGACAGCGACGATCATTCCCCGAAGCGGGTCACTCGAACGAGGGGTGTTGCTCGCCGAAAGAGCATTTTCGAATAGGCATTCGATAGTCTGCGGTGACGGATCATGCGGAACGTGCGCTTCATCTAAGGGGTGCACGAGAGCACGCGGCAGCCGCGTGCACGAAGGCAGCTGCACGGGCAACGGCAGGACACGGTGCACAGGACCGTCCGGCTCGAGCGTGAGCGAGCGGTCCGAGCGGAGCTAGGGGGGTGCCAGGACCAGTGGTGCGGCGCATCGACGTGACCGGGACGGGTGGTGTCCGTCTCGCGGCCTGGGAGTTCGGCGATCCGCCCAAGAGCGACCCGGCGGCCCTCGTCCCGCGGCAGGCGGGACCGCCCGGCCGTACCGACGACCCGCCCGGCCGTACCGACCCGCCGGGCGGCGTCGAGCGCACGCCCGGTGTGCTGTTACTGCACGGACTGATGGGCCGTGCCTCGCACTGGGCGTCCACCGCCCGCTGGCTGTCCGGCCGCCACCGAGCGGTCGCGCTGGACCAGCGTGGCCACGGCCAGAGCGACAAGCCGCCGCAGGCGGCCTTCACCCGCGAGGCCTACGTCGACGACGCCGAGGCCGCCCTGGAACAGCTGGGCCTCTCCCCGGCGGTCCTCATCGGCCACGCCATGGGCGCCCTGACGGCGTGGCAGCTCGCCGCCAAGCGCCCCGACCTGGTCCGCGGGGTGATCATCTGCGACATGCGGGCCTCCGCGCTCGGGGCCGCCTCGCAGCGCGAGTGGGCGGACTGGTTCAAGGCCTGGCCGACGCCGTTCGCCACACTCGCCGACGTCCGCAAGTGGTTCGGCGAGGACGACCCCTGGGTCGAGCGCCCCAACCCGGCCCGCGGCGAGTTCTACGCCGAGGTGATGCACGAGGGCCCGGACGGCTGGCGGCCCGTCTTCGACCCCGAGCAGATGCTGGCGTCCCGTGCGACCTGGGTGTACGACGCGCACTGGGAGGAGCTCGCCCAGGTCCGCTGCCCGGCACTGGTCGTCCGCGGCCTCGACGGCGAACTCGGCCGCGCCGAGGCCCAGGAGATGGTCCGCGTGCTGCCCCGCGGCCAGTACGCGGAGGTGGCCGACGCCGGTCACCTCGTCCACTACGACCAGCCGGAGGCCTGGCGCGCGGCGATCGAACCGTTCCTGGACGGCGTCCTCAGCGAACCCTGACCCGGCGCCCGGAGGCGCGCGGAGCCCAAGCCGGCCGTCCTGGGGCAACCCCGGGCGGTCGCCCCATCCGGCGGCAGGGTCAGCGGTCCCGTCCGCACGCGTACGCGAGCGGCGAGATCAACTCCTCCACGTCCGGCAGCCAGCGGTTCGCGGCCGAGGGCCGGCAGGCCCACTGCACGGCCCCGCGGGAGCCGTACCGGGTGGGCGGCGCGGCGACGTACGAACCCTCGCCGAGCGTGACCAGGTCGAGGGAGGACGGCGCCCACCCCAGCTTGCGCACCAGGTCCGGCGTCTTCGCCGCCCCGCCGGGCAGCACGAAGAAGTGCATCCGCCGGTCCGGCGTCAACGTCACCGGACCCAGGGTCAGTTCCATCCGCTTCATGCGGGCCAGCGCGAGGAACCCGGCCGTCTCCGGCACCGAGACCGTGTCGAACGCGCGCCCCGTCGGCATCAGGATCGACGCCGTCGGCTGCTGCGACCACAGCCGTCGTGCCACGGTGGCGCTGCCCGTCGCCTGCGTCGCCCAGTCCTCGCGCGCCGGGTGCGCGCCGGGCAGGGCGCACGCGGTGTCGCCGCAGGAGCAGTACTGCACCCCGTCGGCGGCCTCCAGCCAGGTGCCCGGGAAGACGTCCCAGTGGCGTTCCTCGGCGTAACGGACGGCGGTCTCCAGCAGCGATGCGCCACGCTGCAGAGGAATCTGAACGGCTTCGGTGCCCACGATCGTATCTTCCACGATGCACACAACTACCGCATCAACCTGGAGTTACGGGAGTCGCGCGCGCGGGGGAGGGGCGTCGGCCCGGCCGGCGGGGCGCATGGAGGCACGTGCGGGGGCGCGTGGGAGGAAGCGCGGTGTGAGCTGGGTAGCCACGAGTGGGGTCGGCTCCGGCCTTCCCCGGCAATCCTCAGGAAACCTCGCATGACTCGCATTCCGTGCATGTCCGCGGGGCATTGATCTTCCCGGCCGGATCTATTCGTCACCTCCGGGACGGCGGGTGACGAGCGGGTCCGGTCACGGAAGACACGCCAACTCGGTGCGTGGGCAGGCACCGCAGCCACAGGGGGTACGCCATGGCCGCAAGGCCGCTCGTCGCGCGGCAGCCGAACGAACGGTTGCAGGCGCTCATCCAGGAGGCGGGATGCTCGAACGCCGGGCTCGCCCGCCGGGTCAACATGTGCGGCGCCGAGCACGGTCTCGACCTGCGTTACGACAAGACGTCCGTGGCCCGCTGGCTGCGCGGACAGCAGCCGCGCGGGCGCGCCCCGGCCGTCATCGCGGAGGCACTGGGCCGCAAACTCGGCCGTACGGTCACGATCGACGAGATCGGCATGGCCAACGGCAAGAACCTCGCCTCCGGCGTGGGGCTGCAGTTCTCGCCGACGGTGCTCGGCGCCATCGAGCAGGTCTGCGAGCTGTGGCGCAGTGACGTGGGGCGCCGGGACTTCCTGTCCGGCTCGGCCGTGGCCGCGTCCGCGCTGGTCGAGCCGAGCCGCGACTGGCTGATCTCCACGCCGGACGCGCAGGTGGCGCGCTCGGCGGGCCCGCGGGTCGGCCAGTCCGACGTGGCCGCCGTACGGGCCATGACCCAGGCGCTGGTCGACCTCGACCACCAGTACGGCAGCGGGCACGTGCGCCCGGTCGTCGTGCACTACCTCAACAGCGTCGTCTCCGGGCTGCTGGCGGGCTCCTACCGGGAGGCGGTGGGGCGGGATTTGTTCGCCGCCGTCGCCCGGCTGACCGAGCTCGCCGGGTACATGGCCGTCGACACCGGTCAACCGGGCCTCGCGCAGCGGTACTACATCCAGGCGCTGCGGCTGGCCCAGGCGGCCGGGGACCGTGGATACGGCGGGTACGTGCTCGCCGCCTCCATGAGCCACCTCGCCGCGCAGCTCGGGAACCCGCGCGAGATCGCGCAGTTGGCGAGGGCGGCGCAGGAAGGGGCGCGCGGGCGCGTCACGCCGCGCGCGGAGGCCATGTTCCACGCGGCGGAGGCGCGCGGGCACGCGCTGCTCGGCGACGCGCGCGCCGCGCAGGCGGCGTCCGGGCGCGCGCTCAGCGCGCTGGAGTCCGCCGACTCCGCCTCCGGGGACGACCCGGAGTGGATCGCGCACTTCGACGAGGCCTACCTAGCCGACGAGTTGGCGCACTGCCACCGCGACCTCGGGCAGAGCGAGGCGGCGGCCCGGTGCGCCGAGGAGGCGCTGGCCGGCCTCCCGGAGACGAAGGCCCGCCGCCGGGCCATCGGTTACGTCCTCCTCGCCACCGCGCAGGTCCAGCAGCGGGAGATCGAGCAGGCCTGCAACACCGGCCTGAAGGCGGTGGAGTTGCTGGAGACGCTGCGCTCCGACCGGGGCGCGGAGTACCTGGACGATCTCCAGCAGCGGCTGGAGCCGTACCGGCAGGAGTCGGTGGTGCGGGAGTTCGGGGCGCGGCTGGGCGTGCGGGCGGCGGCGTGAGCGCCCGTCCCGCCCGGTCGGTGAACCCGCGGGGAACCGCCGGTTGACGTGCGGGAACCGGCGCGGGAGGGCGGGCGCGGGGGGCCGCGGAGACGCCCTGCCGACCCGGCCACGGGGAAGGAGGTGACGGCCTGAGCTGCGTGGCACCCGGCTCGTGGGACCCGGTAGCGTGAGCCGACGACGCACAAGGTCCCCCATTGGTAGGAGTCCCGGTGACGCAGAGTGGACAGGGCGAGGAGCCCTCGCTGCGCCAGGCGCGCGAAGGCATCGTGCTGCCCTCCGACGGCGGCGAGCCCGTGCTGCCGGGCGGGCCGGGCGGGTTCGCCCCCGCACCGGCCGGCCCGCCCGGCGGCCACCCGGCCGGCCCCCGCACGGAACCGCCCGCCCCGGGCGCCCCGGCCGGCGGCCAGGCATGGGGCGCGCCGTGGGGCCCCGACCAGCAGAGCCAGGCCCCGCAGCCGGGCCAGGGCTGGGCGGAGCCGCTCACCCAGCAGTGGGACGCGCCCGATCAGTGGGACGACCGGCAGCAGAGCGCGGGCGGCGCGTCCCAGCCGCTGCCCCCGGAGGGCGCCCCGGCGGCCGCCTACGGGTACCCGCCGTACTCGCCGCCGCAGCCCGCCGCGGGCGCGCCCCTGCCGCCGGAGAACCCGCACGCGTACGGCGCTCCCGGCACCGCCTACGGCTCGCCCGCCGCCGACGAGGGCGCCACCCAGTACCTCCCGCCCGTCGCCGCGCCCGGCGCCGACGGGGCCACCCAGTACATACCGCCCGTCCCCGCCGCGGACGAGGGCGCGACCCAGTACATACCGCCCGTCGCCGCGGACGAGGGCGCGACGCAGTACATGCCGCCCGTGGGCGCGGGCACGCCGCCGCCCGCGCAGTACCCGGGCCACGCCGGGCACGCCGGCGCCGCGTCCCCGTCCGCCTCCGAGCCCACCCAGTACCTGCCGCCCGTGAGCGGCCAGGCCCCCGGCGCTCCGTACGGCACGCAGGGCGGCGCGGACCGGCAGCCGCCCGCCGAGTTCGACAACCTCTTCCGCAGCGGGCCGGGCGGCGAGAGCGCCGCCGGGTCCACGCAGCAGCTGCCGCGCTTCGACCAGCAGCAGGCCCCCGCGCCGTCGTACGACCGGCCCTCCTACAGCCCGCCCGGCCACGGCGGGAGCGGCGGGCGGGGCGACGGCGGGGGCCGGGGCGGCCGCGGCGGGCGGGGCGGCTCGCGCGTGCCGCTGATCGCCGCGGTCGGCGTCGGCATCGTCGTCCTCGGCGTCGGCGCCGGGGCCCTGCTCGGCGGCGGGGGCGACGACGACAAGGCCGGCAAGCAGACCGTCTCGGCCACGGCCCCCGCGACCGAGGGCTCCGCCTCCCCGTCCGCCGACCCGGCGAAGCAGCAGGCGACCGCCCTGGACGGGCTGCTGGCCGACAGCGGGAACAGCCGGGCCTCGGTGATCGCGGCCGTGGGCGACGTACGGGCCTGCAACAACCTGGGACAGGCGGCCTCGGACCTCAGGGCCGCGGCCAAACAGCGCAACGAGCTGGTCACCCGCCTGTCCGGCCTGTCCGTCGACAAGCTGCCGAACCACGCCGAGCTGACCACCGCGCTCACCAAGGCGTGGCAGGCGTCCGCCTCGGCCGACGACCACTACGCGGCCTGGGCCGACCAGGTCGCCGGCAAGAAGGGCTGCCGCAAGGGGCAGGCCCGCACCACCGGGCAGACCCTGGCCGGCAACCGGGCGAGCACCACCGCCAGCGCCCAGAAGGCCAAGGCCGCCCAGCTGTGGAACGCGATCGCCAGGACGTACGGACTGACGCAGCGCCAGCCGACCCAGCTGTGACGGCGCGGGGAGGCGATCCGGGGACGTGCGCCGGGCCGCGGCTCAGCTCACGTCCGCGTCCTTCAGGGTCCCGGTGACGTTCAGGAAGCCCTTCTTGGCGGCCACCAGCTGGCCCTGCCGCACGACCTGCAGCGTCACCTCGTCGTTGACCAGCCGGGACAGGCCGATGGCGGCGAGCGGGCCCTCCTGCTCCCACTCCAGCGGCGGGGTGAGCCCGCCCGTGGTGACCTTCAGCCCGTGGTCGAGGGCCCGCCGTACGGTGTCGGAGGTCACGTTGCCGCCGCCCAGCGACTCCACGGTCTTGCGGAACACGGTGTAGGCGATCCAGGTCGTCTGCACGCCGGCGTCCGCCGCGTCGATGCGGTTGTCGCCGAACGCCTGCCGGCTGATCACCTTCTTCATCCCGTCCCAGCGCGGATCGTTCGCGGCCGGGTACCAGCCGGTGATGTACGACCCCTCGTACGGCCCCGACCGCCCGCCGGACTCGTTGATCTCCGTCTGGTCCACGCTGCCCAGCACCGCGGCCGTCTTCACGCCCGGGGCGTTCTCGCGGGCGCGCCGGAAGGAGTCCATGAAGGTGCTGGTGCGGTCCCCGAGCGCGGGGATCACGCAGCCCTTCTTCGTCGCGTCGCCGGCCGAGGCGGCCACCGCCCGCCGCGCCTGCTCCTCGTACTCGGTGGCGTCGTCGGCCGCCTGCTGGTCGACGGAGGCCGCGTGCCCGCCCGCCTTCAGGCCGGAGTCGAGCATCGGGGGCAGCGCGTCGCCCGCGATGTTGTCGGGCCGCACCAGCACCACCGAGCCGCAGCCCGCGGCGAGTTCCTTGCCGAGGCCGGCCAGCAGGGTGGGCTGCCCGCCGTTGACGGGGTAGGACAGCGGGCTGGTGAACTCGCCGCTGCTGAGGCCGTATCCGCCGATGTACGGGATGCCGGCGGCCTCCAGGGACGGCAGGAAGGAGTCGCTGTGCTGGCTGTAGGAGCCGACGACCGCGACCACCTTCCGCTTGACCGCGATCCGGGAGCACTTCGCGGCGGCCACGCTGTCGTTGTGGTCGTTGCAGGTCAGCACCCGCAGCTTGCGCCCGGCGATGCCGCCCCGGGCGTTGACCCAGCGGGCGTAGGCCTGCGCGAAGGCGGGCATGCCGGGCTTGTTGGTGGCGTCGGTGTCCTGCGGGGCCCAGGTCATGACGGTGATCGTGTCGTCCCCGGATCCCCCCGCGGTGCCGGGGACCACCCCGCACCCGACGGCGATGGAGGCGCACACGGCCAGAGCCCCCACCGAGAGGACGGCGGCTCTGACGGGCCGGTTGAGCGTAGGTCGGGAGGTGCTGCGGTCGGTTCGCCTGCCGGTCATGTACACACACGGTTCCCTCACACCCCCAAGTGCAGGGTGACCTAGGGTTATTGACCGGTGACATGCGGGTGAATTGCGGGGGCCGGCGAGGCCCCCGCCGCGGAGAACGTACGATCGGTGACCGTGCAAGGTCCGGATAACTCTTCCCGTCGCGCCCGTCGCTCCTCCACCATGGGCGGCATGCCACTCAACGACATGCCGTGGTGGCGCTGGCGCAGCAATGTGCGCTCCGCGCTGCACATGCTCTCCGACCCGGTGTTCCAGCGGGACGTCTGGCTGGCCGGCGTGGACGGGTACGGGGACGTCACCGACGCCGTGTACCGCCTGGTCGAGGACACCTGGCTGGACAACTGGTCCGCCGAGAAGTACGTCGGCACGATCTTCCGGGACTCCCAGGAGGCGGCCCTCGTGGACACCGCCGTGCTGCGCGTGCTGCGGATCATGCACCAGGTCGGACCCGACGCCCCGGTCTCCGCCTACCTCGAGAACCAGGCGTGGCCGGAGGCGGTGCGGGCGGCGCGGGACGCGCACGTGCGGATGGCCGTGGCCGACGGCGAGGACCCGGACGCGCCGCCGCGCACCCTCGAGGTGCTGCGGATCATGACCCGGTCCGCGTGACGGACGAGGATCCGTCCGCGCCCGCGAATATGGGACCCTGTCCTGCATGAGCGAGCAGTCCACCCCCGCCGCGGCCCCGGCCGACCAGTACGTCCTCACGCTCTCCTGCCCGGACAAGCAGGGCATCGTGCACGCCGTGTCCAGCTACCTGTTCATGACCGGCTGCAACATCGTGGACAGCCAGCAGTTCGGCGACCACGACACCGGGCTGTTCTTCATGCGGGTCCACTTCTCGGCCGAGGCGCCGGTGACCGTGGACAAGCTGCGGGCGAGCTTCGCGGCGATCGGTGACTCGTTCCACATGGACTGGCAGATAAACCGGGCCGACGACCGGATGCGCATCGTCCTGATGGTCAGCAGGTTCGGGCACTGCCTGAACGACCTGCTGTTCCGCGCGCGGACCGGGGCGCTGCCGGTGGAGATCGCCGCCGTGGTGTCCAACCACACAGACTTCGCCGAGCTCGTAGCTTCGTACAACATCCCCTTCCACCACATCCCGGTGACGAAGGACACCAAGGCGGACGCCGAGGCGCGGCTGCTGGAGATCGTCCGCGAGGAGAGGGTGGAGCTCGTCGTCCTCGCCCGCTACATGCAGGTGCTCTCGGACGACCTGTGCAAGCAGCTCAGCGGCCGGATCATCAACATCCACCACTCCTTCCTGCCGAGCTTCAAGGGCGCCAAGCCCTATCACCAGGCGCACGCGCGCGGGGTGAAGCTGATCGGGGCCACCGCGCACTACGTCACCGCCGACCTCGACGAGGGGCCGATCATCGAGCAGGAGGTCGAGCGGGTCGGGCACGACGTGACGCCGGACCAGCTCGTCGCGATCGGGCGGGACGTGGAGTGCCAGGCGCTGGCCCGCGCGGTCAAGTGGCACGCCGAGCGCAGGATCCTGCTCAACGGGCGGCGCACGGTCGTGTTCGCCTGAGGACAGCCACGCCTGACGTACCGTCAGGCGTGGCGTTCCCGGTGGCGGTGTGCGATCCCGGTCCGGGAACGGTGTGCGATCCGGGTCCGGGAACACGGTATGCTTGATCTCAAGCCGGTCGCCGCAACTGCGAACAGTCGGCCGTGCGTTGGTGGTCCAAGGAAAGACGCCCCGCTTCCTGCGGGGAAATGCAGGTGCAAGGCCTGCCCGGCGCTCCGGAAGCGAGCCCCCGCCCCACGGAATGTGGGACGGGGGCTCGTTCGTTGCGCCGCCACGCCGCTGTGAGCGGCCCGGGGCCGCCCCTACATGCGGCTCAGGGCCGCCGCGGCGGACAGGACGTCCCGGATCGCCTCCCGGTCGCCCAGCTGCCCGGCCGCCGCCTCCCGCGGCCGCACACGGCCCGCGGCCAGCCGGCAGAACTCCACACCGTCCAGGGCGACATGGGCCACCTCGTGGTCCGCCGAGCCGCGCGCGCCGGGGGAGTCCAGCGGGATCAGCCACTCGCCGCCGCCCGAGCCCTCGATCTCCAGGCGCAGGCTGCGGCCCGGCGCTCCGGCCGGGACGAGGCGCCGGCCCCGGCCGGGCGCGGCCTGCCCCTCCTGCCGCCGCACCGCCAGCGCGGCCGGCAGCATGCGGGCCGCGAGGTCGATCATGAGGTGGAGATGGCGCGGGGAGGGCGGCTCGTACGGGTAGTCCACCGCCTCCGCGATGTCCTCCGCGTGTACCCAGCACTCGAAGGCGCGGTCCACCATCGCGTCCGGCAGCGGCAGTTCGAAGCCGCCGTACGCGACCGTCGGGTCCGCGGCGTCCGGGCCGCCGGCGAACGACACCGTCCGCACCAGGTCGTGGCTCTGCGCCCGCCAGGGCGCCCGCACGGCACGGGTCGGCGGGGCGTGCACGGCGGCGGCACGCCAGTACGCCTCGGTGCGGGCCGCGGGCGTGGCCGCGCCGGGCCCGGCGTCCCCGAGCGGGTCGTCGAGGCCGACCGCCACCGCTACCAGCCCGTCGACCGCCAGCAGGTGCGCGATCACCCCGGCGACGGTGGTACGACGGCTCGCCGCGCCGTCGTCCTCGAACCAGCGCAGCCGCACGGGCGCGTGCCACTCGGCGTCCGCGATGTCCTGGAGCAGGGCGTCCAGGCGGGCGGTCTCGGCGTCGTACGGGGCGGCCCAGTCCGGCACCGGGACGCGCGGCGGACGCCGGTCCAGGCAGCGCTCCAGGACGCGGGTGCGCAGCGCCGGGTCCAGGTCGAGGCTCTCCGGCGGGTGCAGCAGGCCGACCGCCTCGCGCAGCCGCAGCGCCTCGTCCGCGCAGGGGCCGCAGTCGCCGAGGTGCTCCTCGACGGCCGCCGTCTCCTCCGCCGAACAGGCGGCCAGCGCCCAGGCCCCGAGAAGGGACATCAGCACGCGGTGTTCCAGGACGAGCGGGGCGGGCCGCGGTGCCGGGCCCGGCCGGGCATCGATCGGGGGCAGCGGTCCGCCGCCGTCCTCGACGGAGGTGCGGGGCATCGGGATGCGGGGCGGCCGCCCGGGGCCGGGACCGTCACGGCGTGCGGGTCCGCCGGGTCCGCCCGGCCCGCCGGAGCCCGGCGAGCCGCCCGGTCCCTCGCCACCGGCACCCCGGGCATCGTCCCGGCCCGGTGCGCGCGGGTGGCGCCGGCCGTCGTCGGAGCCGTCGTCGGAGCCGTCGTGCGCCGGGTGTTTCCCGTGCCCCCCGTCCTCGCCGTACGCCTCGAAGCGGCGCGCGCCGCCCGCGTCGTTCACGCCGCACCCCCGTGTCCCGGCGGTGCTCCCGGTGCGCCGGCGTCGTGGGCGGTGGACAGCAGTTGCAGGCCCAGGCGGAGCCGGCGGCGGGCCTCGTCCTCGGTGACGCCGAGGTCGGCGGCGGTCTGGCGGTAGTCGCGGCGCTGGAAGTAGGCGAGCTCCAGGGCGGAGCGCAGCGGTGCCGGCATCGACTGCACGATGTAGTCGGCGCGGGCGGCGACCGAGGCGTGGCGCACCCGGCGTTCCAGCTCCTCGGCCGAGCCGCCGTCGCCGGTCGAGCCGCCGTCCTCGGCCGAGCCGCCGTCGCCGGCCGGGGCGGCGGTCCCGGTGGCGCGCAGCCGCCGCACGGCGAGGCGGTGGGTGAGCGCGGCGAGCCAGCTGCGCAGGGGCCCCTGCCGGGGGTCGTAGTCCCCCGGGTGCTCCCAGACGTGGACGAAGACGTCGCGGGTGACGGCGTCGGCGGCTTGCTCGTCGTCGAGGACCCGGTGGGCCAGGCCGTGCACGAGGGAGGCGAAGCGGTCGTAGAGCTCGCCGAGGGCCGCCGCCTCTCCGTGGGCGAGGCGCTGCTGCATCCTGCGGTCCCAGCGGAGCGGTACGTCCTTCTTCGCCATGCGGCCCCCTCACCCCCGCCCGTCGGTCTCCCCAGCCTGCGGCCGCCGTCGCCCCGAATGTAGTCGGCACGTCGGACGACGCACGCCCCTTTGGGGCAATGTGCGCCCCCCGTGGAGGCCCGGGTGGTATTGGACCTTCACCTACCCGAGTTCACTTCTGATCGAACAGGTTCGAAGACGACTAAAACCAGCCTGCTTCGATCAGTTTCCGTTTCTCCGTCGGTGTTTGAGGGAACGGCCGCTGGGCAAGGGCGGCGGGGAAACGTAGGGGTGGATTCCGTTTGTGGAGGAGGCCCCGGTGAGCGAAGGGCGTGGTGGTGGCGTTCTGTGTGACCCATGGCGAGCAGGGCGACTGGGCCGTGCTCCACGTGTCGGGCGAACTGGACCTGCTGACGTCGCCGGCGCTGCGGCAGCGGGTGCACGACGTGGTGGCCGACGGCCGCCACAGCCTCGTCCTGGACCTCTCGGAGGTCTTCTTCTGCGACTCCAGCGGCGTCGGCGTGCTCATCGCCGCCCGCCGCCTGATCCGCTCCTGCCGGGGCAGCCTGCGCCTGGTGCTGCCGGCCCGGGGAGCGGCCGAGGCGTCGCACGTCAGCCGCGTCCTCGGCGCCCTGGGCGTGCGCCGCCTGTTCGACGTGTACACCGACCTGGAGGAGGCCGTCGCCGAGGACGCCGGACCGCTGTCCGCCTGAGAGCCGCGCCGGAGCAGCCGTCGCCCCTCCGGGTCCCGGGCCCGCGCCCGGGACCCGCCGCCGGGGAGCACCGTCGTCGTGCCACACGGTCGTGCCACACCGTTGTCCCGGAATTCCCCCGGTCTTGGCACAAGCGACGCTTTTCCGCGCTCAGCGGGGCCGCCGCGTCGTACGCTCCGTCCGGAAGCACCCCGACACGACGTGAGGCGGCTCGAGGAAGACATGGTCAGCAGCGAGTACGAGCGCAGGATCGCAGGCCGGTTCGCCGTCTTCGACCAGGACGGCAACGGCTACATCGACCGGGAGGACTTCAACGCGGCGGCCAAGGCCCTGCTCGCGGAGTTCGGCACGGCGGCCCGGTCGGACAAGGGGCAGGCCCTGTACGCGGGCGCCGAGGCGTTCTGGCAGGGCATGGCCGGCATGGCCGACCGGGACGGCGACCAGCGCATCACCAGGGACGAGTTCGTGGGCATCGCGGTCAAGAGCCTGCACGACCGGCCGGAGCGCTTCGCCGAGATCGCCCGCCCCTTCCTGCACGCGGCCCTCGCCGTCGCCGACACGGACGGCGACGGCATGGCGGCCGTCGCGGACACCGTGCGGGTGCTGCGGGTCCTCGGCGTGCCGCAGGACGTCGCGGGGACGGTCGCCGCCGCCCTCGACGCCGACGGCGACGGCAAGGTGGGCGAGGCGGAGATCGTGCCCGCGGTCGCCCGTTACTTCACCGTCCCCGAGTAGCGCTCGCGCAGGACGTACTTGAGCACCTTGCGCAGGGTGTCGCCGCGCGGCAGGGCCTCCACGACCTCCAGCCGCTCCGGCAGCTTGTGCACCGACAGCCCCTGCGCGCGCAGGTACGACGTCACCGCCTCCAGGGTCAGCTCCCCGGCCCCCGGCGGCTGCTCGACCACCGCGCACACCCGTTCGCCGCGCTCCTCGTCCGGCAGCCCGATCACCGCCACGTCGCCGACGGCCGGGTGCGCGGCCAGCAGGTCCTCGATCTCCTTCGCCGAGATGTTCTCGCCCTTGCGGATGATCACGTCCTTCAGCCGCCCGGTGAGCACCAGGTGCCCGCTCGCGGTCAGCCGCCCCAGGTCGCCGGTGCGCAGGAACCCCTCCTCGTCGAAGGCCTCGGCCGTCTGCGCCGGGTCCAGGTAGCCCCGGCAGACGGCCTCGCCGCGCAGCCGGACCTCCCCGTCCACGATCCGTATCTCCATGCCCTCCGGCGGCCGTCCCTCCGTCGTCGCCAGGTTCTCCGGGGTGTCGTCCGGCGAGCCCATGGTGATCATCGGCACCTCGGTCATGCCGTACCCGTGGGTGAGCTGGACGCCCATCTCGCGCACCACGGCGCGGTACACCTCGGGCGGCTTCGGCGCCCCGCCGCCCGCGAGCAGCCGCAGCGTCGGGATCACCTTCCCGCCGGGCCGTGCGCGCTGCTCGGCGAGGAACATCGAGTAGAACGCCGTCGACCCGCCCGCCACCGTCACCCCGTGCCTGCGGTACTCCGCCAGCGCGTCCGGCAGCGCGAAGTGCTCCAGCAGCACCGCCGGGAAGCCGTACAGCAGCAGCATCACCAGGTAGTCGGGCCCGCCGATGTGGGCGTAGGGGAAGGCGATCGACCCCACGTCGTCGGCGGTCAGGCGCAGCGCGTGCGCGAGGCAGGAGCCGCCCGCGATCAGCGAGCGGTCCGTGTGCAGCACGCCCTTCGGTGCGGAGGTCGTCCCCGAGGTCCAGTAGATCCAGCGCACCGAGGTGCCGTCGGCGGGCGGGGCGGGCAGCACGGACGGATCGCCGTCCGGCAGCCGGTCGTACGCCTCGAAGACGCCCCTCGCGCCCAGCCGCCGGGCCATCGCAGTGTGGTCGAAGCCGCGCCACTCGCCGGGCACGGCGAAGAACTCCGCCTTCGACTCGCGCAGCGCGAAGCCGACCTCCCGGTCCCGGTAGAAGGGGATGACCGGGGTCTGCACGGCGCCCAGCCGGGCCAGCGCCAGGGAGAGCAGGACCGTCTCGACGCGGGTGGGCAGCTGCCAGGCGACCACCGTACCGGGGCGTACGCCCATGTCGTACAGGCCGGCCGCCACGCGCTCGGCGCGGTCGCGCAGTTCGCCGAAGCTCAGGGAGCGCTCGCCCTGGAGGAGGACCGGGCGGCGGGGGGTGCGGCGGGCCCGGCGGGTGACCAGTTCCCACAGGGTGCGGGATGCGCCGAGCGCGTGGGCGGTGTCGTTCACAGCGGCTCCCCCTTCGACAGAGAGCTGACGGCTCGTCAGATCTCGCGCAGAGCGTAGGGCCGGGCGCCTTGTCGGTCCAGGGGGGCGGGGCTAGCCTGCTGGCAAAGCAGATCTGACGGAGCATCAGAAACGACTGTGAAGACGTCGTCGTGCCAGCCGGAGGGGATCATGACCGACCCGGGCGAACTGCCCCGCATCATCAGCGTCGACGACCACGTGATCGAGCCGGCCCACCTCTTCGAGACCTGGCTGCCGCGCAGGTACCGCGACCGCGGCCCGCGGCCCGTCACCGCCGGGATCGGCGAACTCGCCTACGTCGGCGGCAAGTACCGGATCACGATGGACCCCGACGGCCCGCCCACCGACTGGTGGATCTACGAGGACCTGCAGTTCCCGTACAAGCGCAACATCGCCGCCGTCGGATTCGACCGCGACGAGATGACGCTGGAGGGCATCACGCGCGCGGAGATGCGGCGCGGCTGCTGGGACCCGAAGGAACGGCTCGCCGACATGGACCTCAACCACGTCGAGGCCAGCCTCTGCTTCCCGACCTTCCCGCGCTTCTGCGGCCAGACCTTCGCCGAGGCGCACGACAAGGAGGTCGCCCTTGCCTGCGTGCGCGCCTACAACGACTGGATGGTGGAGGAGTGGTGCGGCGACAGCGGCGGCCGGCTCATCCCGCTGTGCCTGATCCCGCTGTGGGACGTGGAACTGGCGGTCGTGGAGATCCGGCGCAACGCCGCACGCGGGGTGCGGGCGGTCACCTTCTCCGAGATCCCCACCCACCTCGGCCTGCCCTCCATCCACTCCGGGTACTGGGACCCGTTCTTCGCGGCCTGCCAGGAGACGGGGACGGTCGTCAACATGCACATCGGGTCGTCGTCGCAGATGCCGGCCGCCTCCCCGGACGCCCCGCCCGCCGTCCAGGCGTCCCTGAGCTTCAACAACGCCATGGCCTCGATGATGGACTTCCTCTTCAGCGGCGTCCTGGTGCGCTTCCCCACCCTCAAACTCGCCTACTCCGAAGGCCAGATGGGCTGGATCCCGTACGCCCTGGAACGCGCCGACGACGTCTGGCGGGAGCACCGGGCCTGGGGCGGGGTGCGGGACCTGATCCCGGAGCCGCCGTCGGCGTACTACTACCGGCAGATCTTCTGCTGCTTCTTCCGCGACAAGCACGGGGTCGCCTCGCTGGACGTGGTGGGCCGCGACAACGCCACCTTCGAGACCGACTACCCGCACGTCGACTCCACCTTCCCGCACACCAAGGAGGTCGCCCTCGACCACGTCAAGGGCCTCGACCCGGAGACGGTCCACAAGCTGATGCGGGGCAACGCGATCCGCATGCTCGGCCTGGACCTCGACCGCTGATGGACCTGACGTACACGCCGGAGGAGGAGGACTTCCGGGCCCGGCTGCGCAAGTGGCTGGCCGGGGCGCTGCCCGCCCTGCCGCCCAGGCCGTCGCCGCGGGACTGGCCGGCCCGCCGCGCCTACGACGCCGGCTGGCAGCGGATGCTGTACGACGCCGGGTACGCCGACGTGCACTGGGACGCCTCGCCGACCGTGCGGCTGATCTTCCTGGAGGAGACCGAGAAGGCGGGCGCGCCCTACGTGGGGGCCAACTTCGTCGGGCTGCTGCACGCCGGGCCGACGATCGCCGCCGAGGGCACGCCCGCACAGCGGGAGCGCTGGCTGCCGCCGATCCTGCGCGGCGAGGAGGTGTGGTGCCAGGGCTTCAGCGAACCGGACGCCGGTTCCGACCTCGCGGCGCTGCGCACGCGCGCGTGGCGGGACGGCGACGCCTACGTGGTGAGCGGGTCGAAGATCTGGACCTCGCACGCCGAAGTGGCCGACTGGTGCGAGCTGTTGGTGCGCACGGACGCCACGGCGCCCAGGCACCGGGGCATCACCTGGCTGGCGATGCCGATGGACGCCCCGGGCATCACCGTACGGCCGCTGCGCACTCTTGCCGGGTCTGCGGAGTTCGCCGAGGTGTTCCTGGACGAGGTGCGGGTGCCGGTGGCCAACCGGGTGGGCGACGAGAACGACGGCTGGCGCGTGACGATGGTGACGCTGTCCTTCGAGCGCGGCACGGCGTTCGCGGGCGAGGTGGTGGCCTGCCGTCGCGTCCTGGGCGAACTCGCCGCCGAGGCACGCCGCAACGGGCGCTGGGACGATCCGGTGCTGCGGCGCAGGCTCGGCGCGCTGAACGCCGAGTTCCGCGCGCTGTGGCGGCTGGCGCAGTGGAACGTCAGCGAGGCCGAGGAGCGCGGCGGCGTCCCGGGCGTCGGCGGTTCGGTCTTCAAACTGCGGTACTCGCACGCCCGCCAGGACCTCTACGACACCGCGGCCGGCGTGCTGGGCCCGGACGCGCTGGACCTGGACCGGCCGTGGGTCCTCGACCGGCTGACCTCCCTGTCGTACACCATCGCGGCCGGCACCTCGCAGATCCAGCGAAGCATCGTGGCGGAACGCGTCCTGGGCCTGCCGAAGGGGCGGTGACGGGGCGGCGACGGATCGGTGACCGGGCGGTGATTCCGGTGGCGAACGGGCGGTGAAGGGGCGGTGAAGGGGGTGGAGCGGCGTGCGGTTCCGGCTCGGTGAGGAGCAACGGGCCCTGCGGGACGGGGTGCGGGAGGTGCTCGGGCGGTGCTTCGGGCGCGAGGCGCTGTGGCGCGCCGTCGACGCGGGCGGCCGGCTCGACCGGACGGTGTGGCGGGAGTTGGGGGCGGCCGGGTTCTTCGCGCTGCGGGTGCCGGAGGAGGAGGGCGGGGTCGGGCTCGGGCTGCCCGAGGCGGTGCTGGCGTTCGAGGAGGCGGGACGGGTGCTGCTGCCCGGGCCGCTGGTGGCCACCCACCTCGCGGCGCGGGACGTGCCGGGCGCGGCCACCGGCGAGACGGTCGTCGCGGCCGTCGACGGCGGGCTGGTGGAGTGGCTCGCCGAGGCGGACACCGTCCGCGGCGACGCCGTGAAGGCCGTACCGCTGCGGTCGGTCGACCCGTTGACGCCGCTGCACCGCGTGCCCGGCGCGGCGACGACCGCGGCCGATCCGGTGGGCGTTCTGCTCACCGCGGCCGAACAACTGGGCACGGCCACACGCGTGTGCGAGCTGGCCGCGCAACACGCCCGGACCCGCGAGCAGTTCGGGCGGCCGATCGGGGCCTTCCAGGCCGTCCAGCACCTGTGCGCCGAACTGCTGGTGCGCGCCGAGGTGGCCCGCACCGCGGTCTACGCGGCCGCCGTCACCGCCGACCGGACCGACATCGCCGCGGCCCGGCTGCTGGCCGACGAGGCCGCGGTGTGCGGCGCCCGCGACTGCCTCCAGGTGCACGGCGGCATGGGCTTCACCTGGGAGTCCGAGGTGCACCTGCACCTGAAGCGGGCGTGGGTGCGGTCGCAGCGTGGCGGCGGCGTGACGGAGTGTGAGGAGCTGCTCGCGGCCGATCTGACCGCCTGAACGGCATCGTTCTGGGGCATCGCCAGCGCGACCGTCATGGATGTCGCGGATCGTGGCATACCGGAATCACGGAGCGTTGATACCTGGTTGTGTCCCAAGGGTGACCCGTCACGTCCTGGAGTCGCCGCCCTGCTCCGGTACCTTCTGTGGGATGCGAGTGGTGCCGAGGACGGGCCATCCCGGTTTTGCCCCCATGGCAAGGCCGTATCAAGCCTGTTCGACTCGCCGCCGCGAGCGTCGCACAGTATGCCGCACGGGTACTCCTTCGCGCTGGAATATGCCCGAAGCGCTTGTTGAGGTGACTGTACGTCAACCAAGCTGTCTCGTAAGGGATTCACGTTCCGTGACCCTTGCTCTGGGCTCTGCGCCGGCCGTTGTCCCGGCCATGCAGAAAATGGCTACGATCGTGGCCCTCGTCGCGGCGTGCGCGCGGCCCGAGGTCTGGTGTCCGCCGGTTCGGATGGTGTGAGCGGTGCAGGTGCTTCAAGTGCAGTTGGAGATCCGGCCCGACCCCGCAGAGGTCGGGCGCGCCCGGCGGTGGGCGCGGTCGCGTCTGGCCGGGTCCGGCATACAGGAAGACGAACCGCTCGCCGAGACGCTGGTGCTGCTCGTCTCGGAGCTGGTCACCAACGCCGTGGTGCACACCGGCTGTCCGGCCGTGCTGCGGTTGTCCCTGGCGGGCGCGGTGGCCGGAACCGCCACCGTCCGCGTCGAGGTGGCCGACGCCAGCGACCGGGCCCCGGTGCCCCGGTGTCTGGACGGCGACACCACCGGCGGGCGGGGGCTCGCCCTGGTCGACGGCCTCGCCGACCGCTGGGGCTGGAACCCCGAGGGCTCCGGCAAGCGCATCTGGTGCGAACTCGACCGCTGCGAGCGCGCCGGGCAGGGTGCGGCCGACTGCGGAAGCGGGGCGTCGGCGTACGACGGGCTGGCCTTCGAGGCGGTCTGACCCGCTCCCGTCCGCCGGTGGTCCGTCAACCCTGGCGCACGGGCGCAGAAACCGCTGTCAGGCCCGGTCGGCGCCGGGGTGGTGCGCCGGGACGTGCTTCCGTGCGCGTCCGCGACAAAGCGGGCATAAGTGAGGAATCCTGCACCGACTGTTGACGTGTCCTGTCCGATTGATCACCCTTGAGGTCAGCGATTCGCCGCGAGGGGACGGCGAGGGCTCCGGTGACGGGAGCCCTCGGCGAGCGTGGGTCGTGACGCGGCGTCCGTTCCCTCGGGGTCAGGAGGGCCGGAACGGGTGCGCCGCAGTCGGATGGCGGTGCGCGGCGCCGTGCTCGGGGCGGGCGGGGCGCACCGCCATCCGACGGTCTCCGGCGCCCGCGGTGCCCTCACGTGTCTACGCATCTCCCGCGTCCACGGCTCTCCAGAGCCCACGGCTTTCCCGCGTCCGCAGGCTCTCCCGTGTCCACGGCCCCCGTGCGTCCACGGCTCTCGCGTGTCCACGGCTCTCGCGTGTCCACGGCTCTCGCGTGTCCACGGCTCCCGTGCGTCCACGGCTCCCGTACGTCCACGGCTCCCGTGCGTCCACGGCTCCCGTGCGTCCACGGCTCTCCCGCGTCCGCGGCTCACAGGACGGCGACCGGTGCCACCGGGGTGCCCGTCGCGCCGACGAACGGCTCGGGCATCGCCGACAGCAGGAACGCGTACCGGCCGTTTTCTCCACAGGCTGTGGACAACTCTTCGAGATTCCAGTTCTGGCCCTGGAGCATCCCCATCTCCACGAGGTCGAGCGCGTGCACGGCCAGCCACAGGTCCTCGATCTCGGGCGGGAAGATCTCGAAGGTGAGGGTGTCGTTCGCCACGGCGGCCACGTCGCGCGCGTGGAACCACTCCGGCGTGCGCACCGACAGCCCCGGCGACGGATAGCCGTACGCCTCCCGGTCCCCGGCGAGGTAGAGCTGGACCTGCCCGGTCCGCACCAGCACCACGTCACCGGCGCGCACCCGCGTGCCGGCGAGTTCCTCCGCGGCCTCCAGGTCCTCCGGGGTGACCGCGTGCCCGCCCGCCAGCCGGTCGACGCCCCGCGCGCGGGCCACGTCCAGCAGCACCCCGCGCGAGACCACGTGCCGCGCCTTGTCGATGCCGGCGAACTCGGCGCCCCCGTGCGCGGTGACCGTGCCGGCGGGGCGGCCGTTGTAGAGCCGCCCCGAGTGGGAGACGTGGGTCAGCGCGTCCCAGTGGGTGGCGGCCTGCAGTCCCATGGTCACGGCGTCGTCGCTGCACGCCACGGTGCCCGGCCCGAACAGTTCCTGGTTGATCTGCACCATCGTGTGCAGCGGGTTGACCCGCCCCGGGATCACCCCGGTCTGCACGCCGTCCTGCCGCAGCGGCAGCGCGAGCGGGACCCGTCGGCCGGTGCGGACGGTGGCGGCGGCCTCCCGGACGACCTCGTCGGTGATCAGGTTGAGGGTGCCGGTCTCGTCGTCGGGCCCCCAGCGCCCCCAGTTGTTCACGCGCTTCGCGATCTCGTGGAACTCGGCCGGCAGCGACATCGGCCCTCCCCGGGGCTTGTCTCCGGATGTCTGGCGGGACATAAAATCTAACGGTCCGTCAGAAACCGCGGGAAGGGGCCGGCGTGGGGAACTTCTTGGCAGGCAAGGCCGTCGCCGTGACGGGCGCCGGACGGGGCATCGGGCGGGCGGTGGCGCTGGCCGCGGCGGCCGAGGGCGCGAAGGTCGTCGTCAACGACTACGGCGTCTCGGTCGACGGCGCGTCCCCGGGCAGCGCGGTCGCCGAGGCGGTCGTCAAGGAGATCGAGGCCGCGGGCGGCGAGGCGGTCGCGGTGGCCGACGACGTGTCCACCATGACCGGCGGACAGCGGATCGTGGACGCGGCGCTGGAGTCGTACGGGCGCCTGGACGGTGTCGTCTGCGTCGCCGGGATCCTGCGCGAGCGGATGCTGTTCAACATGTCCGAGCAGGAGTGGGACCCCGTGGTGGCCACCCACCTGAAGGGCACGTTCACCGTGTTCCGGGCCGCCTCGGCGGTGATGCGCCGGCAGCGGGCGGGGACGCTGATCGGGTTCACCAGCGGCAACCACCAGGGCTCGGTGTCGCAGGCCAACTACAGCGCCGCCAAGGGCGGGATCATCTCGCTGGTGCGCAGCGCCGCCCTGGGACTGCACAAGTACGGGGTGACCGCGAACGCGGTGGCGCCCGTCGCCCGTACCCGGATGTCGGCCGGGGTGCCCATGGAGCTGGCGGAGATCGGGGAGCCGGAGGACGTGGCCGCACTGGTCGTCTACCTGCTGTCGGACCGGGCGAAGGAACAGCAGGTCACCGGCCAGGTCTACACGGTCGCCGGCCCCAAGATCGCGGTGTGGGCGCAGCCGAGGGAGCTGCGGGCCGCGTACGCCGAGGGCGGGTGGACACCGGAGACGATCGCGCGGTTCCTGCCGGGGACGGTGGGGGTGGACCCGATGCCGATGCTGCGGCAGCTGGAGGAGATGGAGCGGGCGGCGGCGCGCGGGGACCGGCCCAACACCTGAAGGGCCCGACACCTGAAGGGCCCGCTTTCCGAAGGGCCCGCATTCCGAAGGGCCCGGCATCCGAAGGGCCCGCTTTCCGAAGGGCCCGGCATCTGAAGTGGCCCGACACCTGAGAGGGGAGAGCGTCGTGGACTTCGGATTCACCGCCGAGGACGAGGCGTTCCGGGCCGAGGCCCGGGCCTGGCTCGCCGCACACACCTCGCACGCCTCGGACACCGCCGACCGCCGCACCTGGGAACGCACCCTCGGCAAGGCGGGCTGGATCGGACTCGGCTGGCCCGAGTCCGGGTACGGCAACCGCACCGCGGGCCTCACCCAGCAGGTCGCCTGGGCCGAGGAGTACGCCCGCTCGTCCGCGCCGCCGCGTTCCGGGCACATCGGCGAGAACCTCCTCGCCCCCACCCTGCTCGCCCACGGCACCCCCGGGCAGAAGGCCCGCTTCCTCCCGCCGATCGCGGCCGGCGAGGAGCTGTGGTGCCAGGGCTACAGCGAACCCGGCGCCGGCTCCGACCTCGCGGGGGTGCGCACCAGCGCCGTACGCGGCCCCGACGGCGACTACCGCGTCACCGGGCAGAAGATCTGGACGTCGCTGGCGCACGAGGCGGACTGGTGCTTCGTGCTGGCCCGCACCGAGCCCGGCTCCCGCCGCCACCGCGGCCTGAGCTTCCTGCTGCTGCCCATGGACCAGCCGGGGCGGATCGAGGTGCGGCCCATCCGCCAGCTCACCGGCACGAGCGACTTCAACGAGGTCTTCTTCGACGGCGCACGCGCGCGCGTGGAGCACCGCGTCGGGGGCGAGGGCGACGGCTGGCGGGTCGCGATGAGCCTGCTCGGGTTCGAGCGGGGGGTGTCCACGCTGGCCCAGCAGATCGGCTTCGCCGAGGAACTGGCCGACGTCGTCCGGGCGGCCGTGCGGTCCGGTGCGGTGCACGACCCCGTGCTGCACGACCGACTCGTGGCGCAGTGGGCGGAGTTGCATGCGATGCGCTGCAACGCGCTGCGCACGCTGGGGCGTTCGGACGTGCCGGGGGCGCCGAGCGTGGCCAAGCTGCTGTGGGCGGGCTGGCACCGGCGGCTCGGCGAACTCGCGATGCGGGTGCGCGGGGCCGCGGCGGGCGCCGGACCGGCCGACTGGTCGCCTTCGGCGCCGTACGAACTCGACGCGGCGCAGCACCTGTTCCTGTTCTCCCGGGCCGACACCGTCTACGGCGGCTCGGACCAGGTGCAGCGCACGATCATCGCCGAGCGGGTGCTCGGCCTGCCGAGGGAGCCCAAGGGGGGCGAGTGATGCGCGCGGTGGTGTTCGACGGGAAGCGGGCCGAGGTCGTGGACGACCTGGAGGTGAGCGATCCCGGGCCCGGCGAGGTGCGGGTGGCGGTGCGGGCGGCCGGGCTGTGCCACAGCGACCTGTCCGTGGTGGACGGGACCATCCCGTTCCCCGTCCCGGTGGTGCTCGGGCACGAGGGCGCCGGGGTGGTGGAGGCGGTGGGCGCCGGGGTCGCCCATGTCGCGCCCGGTGACCACGTGGCCCTGTCCACGCTGGCCAGCTGCGGCACCTGCGCCGAGTGCGACCGGGGCCGGCCGACGATGTGCCGGCAGGCGATCGGGCGGCCGGGGCGGCCGTTCACGCGGGGCGGGCGGCCGGTGTACCAGTTCGCCGCGGACTCGGCGTTCGCGGAGCGCACCGTGGTGAAGGCCGTGCAGGCGGTGCGCATCCCGGCGGACGTGCCGATGCCGTCCGCCGCGCTGATCGGGTGCGGGGTCCTCACCGGCGTCGGCGCCGTGCTCAACCGGGCGCGCGTGGACCGCGGGGAGAGCGTCGTGGTCATCGGCACCGGCGGGGTCGGCCTCAACGTCATCCAGGGCGCCCGGCTCGCGGGCGCGCTGACGATCGTCGCGGTCGACGCCAACCCGGCGAAGGAGGCGGTGGCCCGGCAGTTCGGGGCGACGCACTTCCTGACGTCGGCGCGCGACGTGCGGGAGATCCTGCCGACCGGCGCCGACCACGCCTTCGAGTGCGTCGGCCGGGTGGAGCTGATCCGGCAGGCCGTCGACCTGCTGGACCGGCACGGGCAGGCCGTCCTGCTCGGCGTGCCCCCGGCGGCCGCGGAGGCGTCCTTCCAGGTCTCCTCCCTCTACCTGGACAAGTCGATCCTCGGCTGCCGCTACGGCTCCTCGCGCCCGCAGCGGGACATCGCCCTGTACGCCGAGCTGTACCGGGCGGGCCGGCTGCTGCTGGACGAGCTGGTGACGGCGACGTACCCGGTCGAGGACTTCGACAGGGCGAGGGCGGACGCGGAGGCGGGCCGCGTCGCGCGCGCCGTGCTCACGTTCTGAAACGCTCCTTCCGAGCGGTCGTCGTCAGGCTCCGGCGCCGGCGCGGAAGGTGCGCCGGTACGCCGTCGGCGTCACCCCGAGCGCCGTCTGCAGATGCTGCCGCATCGACTGCGCCGTGCCGAAGCCGGCGTCCCGCGCGATCCGGTCCACCGACCGGTCGGTGGTCTCCAGCAGCTGCCGCGCCCGCTCCACGCGCTGCTGGGTGAGCCACTGGCCGGGGCTGACGCCGACCTCCTCGCGGAAGCGGCGGGTGAAGGTGCGCACCGACATGGACTCCCGCGCCGCCATGTCCCGCAGCTGGATCGGCTCGTGCAGCCGTCCCAGCGCCCAGGCGCGGGCCGCGGTCGTCGTGGCCTGCTGCGGGTCGGGCACCGGCCGCTGGATGTACTGCGCCTGCCCGCCGTCGCGGTGCGGCGGTACGACCGTGCGGCGGGCGACCTCGGTGGCGACGGCGGTGCCGTGGTCGCGGCGCACGATGTGCAGGCACAGGTCGATGCCGGCCGCGACGCCGGCCGAGGTCAGCACGTCGCCGTCGTCGACGAACAGCACGTCCGGGTCGACGTCGATCTTCGGGAAGAGGCGTTGCAGGTGCTCGGTCTCCGCCCAGTGAGTGGTGGCGCGCCTGCCGTCGAGGAAGCCGGCGGCGGCCAGCACGAACACGCCGGTGCAGATGGAGGCCAGCCGGGTGCCCGGCCGGATGTGCGCGAGCGCGGTGGCCAGCTCCTCGGTGAGCACGCCCTGCTCGAAGACCGGGCCGAGTTCGTAGGAGGCGGGGACGACCACCGTGTCCGCGGTCGCCAGCGCCTCCGGCCCGTGCTCGACCATGACCGAGAAGTCGGCGTCCGTGCGCACCGGGCCGGGCGGCCGGACCGAGCAGGTCACGACCTCGTACAGGGGCCGGCCGCGGCTGTCCCTGGGGCGGCCGAAGATGCGGTGCGGGATGCCCAGCTCGAACGGGAGCAGGCCGTCCAGGGCGAGCACGACGACGCGGTGCGGGCGGAACTCCGGCTCACGGCTCATGGCCCGATCGTAGCGAACACTGTCCTTCGGGCCACTCGATCGCGCCGCTTCCGTACCGGATGCTCTGTTGCGTGAGTCAGCCAACCGAAGCCGCAGTCACCGAGGCCGCAGTCACCGAGGCCGCAGTCACCGAGGCCGCAGTCACCGAGGCCGCAGTCACCGAGGCCGCAGTCACCGAGGCCGCAGTCACCGAGGCCGCT
>NZ_JBFADM010000004.1:0-67317 GCF_040641355.1 Streptomyces sp. NPDC020996 | reverse complement strand
AGACACCGAAGCCTCAGCCGCCGCAGGGGAAGCCCGCCCGCCCCGGAACCCGCGTGTCCACCGGGCGTGGTTCGTCGCTGCCGTCACCTTCGTGACGATCATCGGGGCGGCGGCCTTCCGCTCGCTCCCCGGACTGCTCATCGACCCGCTGCACCAGGAGTTCGGCTGGTCGCGCGGCACGATCGGCGCCGCCGTCTCCGTCAACCTCGCGCTGTACGGCCTCACCGCCCCGTTCGCGGCGGCGCTGATGGACCGCTTCGGCATCCGGCGGGTGGTCGCGGCCGCCCTCACCGTGATCGCGGTCGGTTCGGGCCTGACCGTGTGGATGACGGCGGCCTGGCAGCTGCTGCTGTGCTGGGGCCTGCTGGTGGGCCTCGGCACCGGTTCGATGGCGCTGGCGTTCGCCGCCACGGTCACCAACCGCTGGTTCACCGAGCGCCGCGGCCTGGTCACCGGCATCCTCACCGCCGCGTCGGCGTCCGGTCAGCTGATCTTCCTGCCCCTGCTGTCCTGGATCGTCGAGACGCACGACTGGCGCCCGGCGGCCGTCACGGTGGCCCTCGCCGCGCTCGCGGTCGTGCCGTTCGTCTGGCTGCTGCTGCGCGACCACCCGGCCGACGTGGGCCTGGCGCCGTACGGCGCGACCGCGTTCGTGCCCAAGCCGCCGCCGGTGCCCGGCGCCGCCCGCCGCGCGGTCGCCGTGCTGTCGAGGGCCGTCCGCACCGGCACCTTCTGGCTGCTGGCCGGCACCTTCGCGATCTGCGGCGCGTCCACCAACGGCCTGGTCCAGACCCACTTCGTGCCCGCCGCCCACGACCACGGCATGCCGGTCACGGCGGCGGCCTCGCTGCTGGCGGTGATCGGCGTGTTCGACGTCGTCGGCACCATCGCCTCCGGCTGGTTCACCGACCGCTTCGAGCCGCGCCGCCTGCTCGCGGCGTACTACGCCCTGCGCGGCGTCTCGCTGCTGTTCCTGCCGATGCTGCTGGCCCCGTCGGTGCATCCGCCGATGCTGTTCTTCATCGTCTTCTACGGCCTCGACTGGGTCGCCACCGTCCCGCCCACCATCGCCCTGTGCCGCGCGCACTACGGCGACGACAGCGCGATCGTCTTCGGCTGGGTCCTCGCCTCCCACCAGGTCGGCGCCGCCCTGGTGGCCTTCCTCGGCGGCGTCGCCCGCGACGTCTTCGGCTCCTACGACGTGGTCTGGTACGCATCGGGCGCCCTGTGCGCGGCGGCGGCCCTGATGGCCCTGGTGATCCGCCGCCGGCCGGCGGTCCCCGTGCCGGCGACCGTCTAGACGAACCGTCCCCGGTGGAACAGCAGCGGCGCGTGGTCCCCGGCGCCCGCGCCCAGGGCCTCCACCCGGCCCACCACGATCAGGTGGTCGCCGCCGGTGTGGACCGCGTGGACCGCGCAGTCGATCCAGGCCAGGGCGTCCGGCAGGCGCGGGGAGCCGGAGAAGGGGGCCTCGTCGTACGGCACGCCCGCGAACTTGTCCGCGCCGCTCACCGCGAAGGCGCGGCACAGGCGGGCCTGGTGGGCGGCGAGGACGTTGACGCAGAAGACGCCCGCGCGGGCGATGCGCGGCCAGGTCGTCGACGTGCGGCCGACCATGAAGGCGACCAGCGGCGGGTCGAGGGAGAGGGACGAGAAGGACTGGCAGGCGAAGCCGGCCGGGCCGTCCTCGCCGTCGGCGGCGGGGGCGGTGATCACGGTCACGCCCGTCGCGAACTGCCCGAGGACCTGGCGGAAGGCGGCCCGGTCGACGGGCGCGCGTTCGTCCTCGCGGACGCAGCGCAGCTCGGGGCGCGGCAGCGCCTCGACGGGGGCCGGGGTCCCGGCCGACCGGAGGTAGCGGACGGCGGCCGCGGCCGCTCCTGCGTGTCCCATCACACCGGCCATTGAAGCTGACGATACGTCAGATGGGAAGGGCCGGAGCCCCGGTACCGGGTCAGCGACCCCGGTACTCGGGGCTTCTGCGCTCCACGAAGCTCCGTACGCCCTCCTGGGCGTCCCGCGTGGTCATGTTGATCTCCTGCGCGGCGGCCTCGGCGGCGAAGGCGGCGGTGCGGTCGGTGTCCAGGGAGGCGTTGACGAGCTGCTTGGCCAGGGCGAGGGCGCGGGTCGGGCCGGCGGCGAGGCGGGCGGCCCACGCGCGGGCCGTCGCGTCCAGTTCGCCGTCGGGGACGACCCGGTTGACCAGTCCGAGGCGGGCGGCGTCGGCGGCGGTGAGCGCGTCGCCGAAGAACATCAGCTCCTTGGCCCGCTGCGGGCCGATCAGCCGGGGCAGGAGGTAGGCGCCCCCGCCGTCCGGGACCAGCCCGCGGCGCACGAACACCTCGATGAACCGGGCCGACTCCGCGGCCAGCACCAGGTCGCAGGCGAACGCGAGATGGGCGCCGAGCCCGGCCGCCGTGCCGTTGACGGCGGCGATCACCGGCTTCTCGCAGTCCAGCACGGCGGCGATCAGGCGCTGCGCGCCCAGCCGCAGGGTGCGGGCGACGTCGCCGGGGAGCCGCTCGCCGGCCGCCGCGCCGCCGCGCAGGTCCGCGCCCGCGCAGAAGCCGCGCCCGGCGCCGGTGAGGACGACGGCCCGTACGGCGGGGTCGGCGGAGGCGGAGTCCAGCAGCGCGACGACGCGGTCGCGCGCCTCGGGCGTGAGGGCGTTGAGAGCCTCGGGCCGGTCGAGGGTGAGGTGGGCGACGTGCCCGTCGGCCTCGTGCCGTACCGGGGCGCTCAACGGCACACCACCAGCGCGTCGAGGGCCACCGCGCCCTGCCCGCGCTCCAGCACCAGCAGCGGGTTGACGTCCAGCTCCGCGATGTCGTCGCCGAGCTCCAGCGCCATGCGCTGCACCCGCAGGACCACCTCCACGAGCGCGTCGAGGTCGGCCGGGGGCCGCCCGCGCACCCCGTCGAGCAGGGCCCGCCCGCGCAGCTCGTCGAGCATCTCCCGGGCCTGCTCCTCCCCGAACGGCGGCACCCGCACGGCCGCGTCGCGCAGCACCTCCACCAGCACGCCGCCCAGCCCCACCGTCACGGTCGGCCCGAACAGTTCGTCGTGCGTGACGCCGACGACCATCTCGACGCCCCGCGCGACCATCTGGCACACCAGTACGCCGTCCAGCTCGACGCCCTCGTAGCGGGCGATGTCGGTCAGCTCGCGGTAGGCGTCCCGGACCTGGCTGGCCGAGGTGAGGCCGATCTTGACCAGGCCCAGCTCGGTCTTGTGGGCGATCCGCGCGCCGGACGCCTTCATCACCACCGGGTAGCCGACCAGCCCGGCCGCCCGTACGGCCGCCGCCGCGCTGGTCACCAGCTGCTCGCGCGGCACCCGGATGCCGTACGCCCGCAGCAGCTGCTTGGCCGCGTGCTCGCTCAGCTGCTCGCCGGGCCGCAGCAGCGCCCGCGCCTTGCGGAAGGACGGCGACGGGGTGCGCGGGGCCGCGTCGAAGGGGGAGCGGTAGCCGGCGGCGAAGCGGTGGTGGCCGAGGTAGGCGCGCACCGCGGTGAGGCAGTTGGCGACGGTGCGGAAGGTCGCCACCCGGGAGGAGCCGAGCAGCACCTCGCGGTACGCCGGCTCGGTGCCGACCGGCGACCCCCACACCACGCACACCAGCTTGTCCGTCTCCTCGGCCGCGTCCACCAGGTCCCGCACCAGCTTGTCGCTGAGCGGCGGGAACGGCCCGGTGACCGGGCAGATCAGCACGCCCACCTCGGGGTCGGCGAGGATCGCGTCGATGATCTTCCGGCCGCGGTGGTCGCCGACGGGGTGGCCGCCGTTGTCGACGGGGTTGGCCACGTTCAGGTATCCGGGGATCCACTGGTGCAGCTCGGCCTGCCGGGCCTCGGACAGCACCGGCAGCCGGAGCCCCGCCCCGGCCGCGAGGTCGGCGACGTGCGCGCCGGTGCCGCCGGAGATGGAGTAGACGACGACGCCGTCGGCGCGCGGCGGCCGGGCCCGGGCCAGCAGGGCGGCGGTGTCCTGGAGTTCGTCGAGGCCGTCCACCCGGATCACGCCGAACTGCCGCATCGCCGCGTCCACCACCGCGTCCGCGCCGGTCAGCTTGCCGGTGTGCGAGGCGGCCGTGCGGGCGCCGGCCTCGGTGCGGCCCACCTTGACGGCGACCACCGGCACCCCGCGCCGGGCGGCCCGGTCGGCGGCGAGCAGGAAGGAACGGCCGTCCTTCAGGCCCTCGACGTAGGCGGCGATGGCGCCGACCTCGGGCTGCTCGGCGAAGTAGGAGACGAAGTCGGCGGTCTCCAGGTCGGCCTCGTTGCCGGTGGGCGCCCAGTGGGAGAGCCGGATGCCGAGTTCCTGCGAGGCGAAGACGGGCCGGCCCTGGTGCCCGGACTGGGTGATGAGCGCGATGGCGGGGCCGTCGAGGTCGTCCCGGAACCGTTCGAAGGCGTTGAGGTTGGTGTTGGGGCCCAGCAGCCGCATGCCGGACCCCGCGACGGCGGCGGCGAGGCGCTCCTGCGCGGCCGCCCCCCGCGCTCCGGTCTCGGCGAAGCCGGAGGCGAAGACCACCGCGAACCTGGCCTTGGCCGCGGCGAGTTGCTCCACCACGGGGAGCGGGTCGGCGACCAGCACCACGGCGACGTCGACCTGTTCGGGCAGGTCGGCGACGGACGCGGAGCAGGGGATGCCGAACACGGACGGGCGGTGCGGATGCACCGGGTGCAGCCGGGCGCCCACCCGCTCGGCCCAGCCGACGAGCTGCCGGGTGATGCCGGTGTTGGGCCGCCCCTCGGCGTCCGAGGCGCCGATCACGGCGACGGACTCGGGGCGGAAGAAGCGGTCGAGGTCGGGGACGCCCGCGTACAGGGGCCGGCCGCTGACGTCGAGGTCGTCCGCCTCGGCCGGCCGGCCGTGGACGGCGGGCCCGGGCTGCTCGCCGCAGGCGATGACCCGGGCCCGGCGGGAGTCGGTGGTGAGGGTGCCGTGGGTCGATCCAAGCATCTGTCCGCCCGCTCCTGTGTGACAGCGATAACTGACGCTCTGTCAGGTTACTGAACTGACGCTGTGTCAGGAACGGTCGTGCAGGCAAAGCCGTTCAGGCAAGGCCGTATCGTCCCCCGCTCGGGCCCGGCCGGCGCTCACAGCGCCGCCAGCACCTCCTTGGCCACCCGCTCGCCCGAGCGCACCGCACCGTCCATGAACCCGGTCCAGTACGTGGAGGTCTCGGTCCCCGCCCAGTGGATGCCGCCGACCGGCTTCCGCAGCGCGGCCCCGTACTCCGTCAGCACCCCGGGCGGCGCGTAGGCGACCGGGCCGCCGCGCGAGAAGCCCTCGTTGTCCCAGCGCTGGAGCACGAAGGCGGTGGGCGACTTGGCCTTGTCGCCGAAGTAGACGGCGTAGTCCTTCAGCACGGCCGCCTTGACCTCGTCCACGCTCGCCGCGTCGTACGCCCGCATCTCGTCGGCCTCGATGAAGCCCATCAGGGCGCCGTAGGAGGCGTCGGGGGGCGAGTTGTCGAACGTCGAGCGGACCACGCCGGAGTCGCTGACGACCTGGCCGTTCAGGCCGGCGGCGCGCCAGAAGGGGGTGTCGTAGACGGCGATGGCCTTGCCGATCGACCCCATCGGCATCCGCTGGGTGAGCTGGTCCCGGGCGGCCGGCAGCAGGGGGTCGTAGGCGATACGGGCGGCCAGCGGCGGCGGCAGCGCGACGACGACCTTCTTCGCGGTCACCGTGATCCCGTCCGCGGTCACCGCGTACCCGGCGCCCGACCGCGCGATCGAGCGCACCGGCGCGCTCAGCACCACCCGGTCGCCGAGCGCGGCGGCCAGCTTCACCGGCACCTGCTGGGAACCGCCGACGAAACGGGACTCCTGGGCGCCCTTCGCGGTGTCGGTGAGGCGTTCCAGGGTGCCGGCGGTGGACTCGTTGCCGGCGGCGGCGATGTAGTACAGGACGTAGAGGAGGGACAGCTCGCGGGGCTGGGCCGAGAAGATCGACGTGGTCGCCACGTCGAGCAGGAACTTGGCCGAGGGGACGACGGCGTTGGCGTTCAGCCAGCTCTCGAAGGTCTGCCGGTCCCACTCGGCGGCCTTGGGTGCGGTCCAGGGCGCGTCGACGGGCACCTTCTTGGCCATGTCGTCGAGCGCGGCCTGCACGATCGCGGCGTTGGCGAGTCCGGCCGCGTCGACCGGCGGGACCGAGCCGAGCAGTCCGTCGGTGGCGTAGGGCGTCTTCGTGCCGTCCTTGTACAGCAGGTTCTTGCCGGTGTTGTAGGTGGGGAAGGTCGCCACGCCCAGCGAGTCGGCGAGCGCCTTGATGCGGTCCTGGGTGGGGCCGATGAACTCGGCGCCGCCCTCGGTGACTCCGCCGCCCGGCAGCGGCAGGCCCACGACCCGGCCGCCGACCCGGTCGCGGGCCTCCAGCACGGCGACGGTGCTGCCGCCGGCTACCAGGTCGCGGGCCGCGGTCAGCCCGGCGAGGCCGCCGCCGACGACGCAGACGTCCACGTCCAGGTCCCGTCCGGCCGCGGACGCCGGGCCGGCGGCGGCGGTGCCGGTGAGGGTGACGGCGCCGGCCGCGGCGGCACCGCCGAGCAGGGAGCGCCGGGAGAGCCGGGAGAGCTGTCTTTCACGTGCCACGTGCGTCCTCCGTCATGACCGAGAGGTGAGTGGAGCCCGAACCCAAAAAGGTGAACAGCGCTCACATTCTGACGCCGCACGACGGCGCGGTACAGCTCTCGGACCACATCTGACTCGCGAGTAACGAGATTCGCAGGCAGGAGAGTTGGGGGGACAAGGCGCCACAACGGCACGGCGCCCTGCCCGGGCCCCCGGCACGCCCCGTCCGGCGACGATCACGCCGTCCCCGCGGGGCGGATGCCTCCGGCGTTCAGCGGGCCGTCCGCCCTGACTTCGCTATGGCCGCCGGGGTGACGGGGGTGAAGAAGTTGACGAGGTTGCCGTCGGGGTCACGGAACAGCAGCGACCGGTTGCCCCAGGGCATCGTGGTGGGCTCGTTGACGAAGTCGGTGACGAAGCCGGTCAGGTTCTGGTGGACGCGGTCCACGTCGTCGACGAGGAACTCGATGATCACGCTGTGGTTGTCCGCCGGCCGGGCAGAGCCCGGGGCGAACGGCGGGACGGTGCGGGTGCCGGCGATCGCGAGGGTGGCGCCCGCGGTCTGGAGCTCGGCGAAGTCCTCGGTGGCCCACGTCGCCCGCGCCCCTGTGGCTCGCTCGTAGAACTCGACGAGGCGCGCTACGTCGCCGGTGATGATGCGGATCGAGACGAAGTCCATGGGAATCTCCTTGGCTGTGCGGGAGGCGTGCTCGTCGCAGGCTAGGAGAAATAGTGGACAGAATCGGTCCTGTATCCGCGTTAGGCTGCCAACATGCCTCGACCAACCGGCCGCGTGCTGACACTCCTGGAGCTGCTGCAGTCGGGCGGCACCCGGACGGTGGCCGAACTCGCCGACCGGCTCGGCGTCGAAGGGCGCACCGTGCGCCGGTATGTGGACCAGCTGATCGACCTCGACGTGCCCGTGGAATCGGTGCGCGGCCGCTACGGCGGGTACCGGCTCGCCCCCGGGTACCGCCTGCCTCCGCTCATGCTCAGCGACGACGAGGCGCTGGCCGTGCTGCTCGGCCTGGTCGCCGGCCGCCGGGCGGGGCTGACGACGACGGAGCGCACGGCGAGCGAGACGGCATCGGCGAAGATCCGGCGGGTGCTGCCCAAGCACATCGCCCGCCGGCTCGACACACTCCTGGAAGCTCTCGCCTTCACGGACCAGCCCGGTCATTCCGACGCCCCGGACGCCGAGGTCCTGCTCACCGTCGCCGACGCGGTGCGCCACCGCCGGCCGGTCTCGATCCGCTACACCGACCGCGACGGGCGGCGCAGCGAACGCACGCTGCACGCGTACGGGATCGTCGCCCATGCCGGCCGGTGGTACGTCACGGGCGAGGACGCCCGGATCGGCGCGGACCGGACCTTCCGGCTCGATCGCATCGCGGACGCGCGGACCCTGCCCGGCTCGTTCGAAGCGCCTGTGGGTGCCGATCCGGCAGATCGCCTGTTGTCAGCCTTCGCCACCGCCGAGTACCGGCACGAGGTGACCTTGCGGATCCACGGGACGGTCGAGCAGATCCGCGCCCGCCTTCCCGTCGGTGTCGCGAACCTGGAGGAGTACGCGCCCGTGGCAGGCGAGGACCCGGCGACCGAGCGCTGGCTGCGCGTCGAGCTGCGGGCGGAGCGGCTCGACTGGCTGGCTCCGGTACTCGCCTCACTCGACCGGCCGTTCGTCATCGAGCGTCCGGACGAACTGCGCGACCTCGTCGTCGCGCTCGCCGACCGCCTCACGTCCTACGCCCGCCAAGCCTGACCGCGGGCAACCCGAGCGCGTCGCCCGGAACGCCGCCCTGTCCGGGCGCGGTGTCAGACCGGGAGCCGGGAGGGCTGCCGTTCGGTGTCCCTGGCGATGGACTTGGCGATCTTCACCGCGTCGAGGGCCATCTCGCGGAACATGCCGCTGATGGGGTTGGTGAAGCCGGTGAAGTACAGACCGGGGGCGTTGCCGGGGCAGCGGCCGCCGTGGGTCACCGGTCTGCCGCGCCCGTCCAGTACGTCGAGGTGGCCGACCAGGCCCTCCAGGGCGCGGACGTACCCGGTGGCGGCGATCACCGCGTTGGGCGAGACGCGGCTGCCGTCGGCGAGGACGACCTCGTCCCCCGCGAAGGAGTCGACGGCGGCCACGACCTCGATGTGCCCCTTGCGCACGGCGTCGACGAGACCGACGTCCAGGATCGGGATCGCCCCCTCCTTGACCCTGCTGTACAGCCCGGTGTCCGGGCGCGGCAGCCCGCGCGCCGTCAGGTCCGGCACGCTCAGCCTCGCCACCGGCCGGGCCAGTCGGTCGACGAGCCCGGTCGGCAGCCGCCGTACCAGCACGCTGGTGTACTGGGTGGGCCAGCCGGCCGTCGAGCGGCGCACGATGTGCGGGGCCGTCCGCACGGACAGCCGCACCCGCGAGGCGCCGCCCTCCACCAGGTCGACGGCGATCTCGGCGCCGGTGTTGCCGGAGCCGACGACGAGGACGTCACGGCCGGCGTACGGGTCGGCGTTGCGGTACCGCGACGCGTGCAGCAGCTCCCCGCCGTACGTGTCGCGGCCGGGCCAGTCGGGGATGCGCGGGGTGTGGTTGAAGCCGGTGGCGACGACCACCGCCGAGCCGGTCAGCTCCCGGCCGCCGGTGGCGTGCAGCAGCCAGCCGGCGCCGTCGGGGGTGCGCTCGATCCGGGACACCTCGACGCCGGTGACGATCTCCAGCTCGTGGTGCTCGGCGTACTTCTCCAGGTACCGCACCACGTCGTCCCGGGACACCCAGCGCCCGAACCGGCGCGGCATCGGCAGCCCCGGCAGCGCGGACAGGCGCCGGGTGGTGTGCAGGTGCAGACGGTCGTAGTGGCGCCGCCAGGACGCGCCGACCCGGTCGGACTTCTCCAGCACGACGGCACGGATGCCCCGCGCCCGCAGCGCGTACGCGACGGAGAGCCCGCCGGGCCCGCCGCCGACGACGTAGACGGGGTGACCAGCGGGGCTTGCGATCGGTGTGGAGTCGGCCATGAGCGCGAGCGTAACCACGCACCAGTTTGTTGGGTCTCGGTCAAGACCGGAATTGGTTGCGGATTGATCACGTGTGGGGGAGGAGTGGGTGGGACGTGTGGCGTACCTCACGTGATGGTGGCCGTTCCGGGGATCCGGGACGCCCCACCCCCTCCCCGGCCGGCTACCTCGCCTTGTGGCCGGTCACCTTGGCGATCCAGGCGATGAAGTCGCCCGGGTCGGTGTTCGCGCCGTGGCCCTGGTCCCAGTAGTAGAGGTGGTTCACGTCGTCGCCGAGGGCGTGCGCGGCGGCGGCGAGGTTCGCGGAGACCGTGAGCGAGGTGTCGGAGTCCTTGGTGCCCAGGCGGATCCACCAGTGCCGGGCCCGGCCGTCGTTGACCTTCTCCACGAGGTGGTACATCGGGTTCATCAGGTTCAGCTTCTCGGGGATGTCGCTCGCGACACGCTTGGTGCTCAGGCCCGTGGTGTCGTTCTTCGCGCCGTACGCCGTGAAGTGGCGGGCCTCGGTGGTGCCCGCGCCGAACTCGTTGTTCTCGCCCGAGGACAGGTCGAACGCGTCGAAGGCCGGCGTGTTCTTCTTCCGGGCGCCCACGTGTGCGAGGAAGTCCTCCCAGGTGAAGGAGGCCTTGCCGTTCTTCCAGGTGATGAAGGTGTTGGCGGCCAGATAGGTCTCGCGGTCGGCGTCCGACAGGGCCGCGAGGTACGCCGTGGCGGACGGCCGCAGGTACTGCTCGACCAGGTAGTCGTCGTAGTTGCGGGCGGTGAGCGGGCCGTGGCCGTTCAGGCCGCGCAGCCGCAGCCCCGCCTGGTACTCGGCGAACTGCGCGGTCAGCGCCTTGGACACGGTCTGGTCGACCTGCTCGCCGGTGCTCAGGTCGTTGGCGCCCCAGTTCCACTCGTAGGCGCCGTCGGCGTGCTCCAGGTCCGTGATCGGGCACCACGCGCCGACCGCGAAGACCGCGTCGGAGGCGTCCGCCGCGCCCAGTTCCCTCAGGTACTTCGCGTAGGCCGGGCTGTCGCCGGAGGCGCCCAGCAGCGCGGACAGCGCGCCGCCCGCGCTGGTGCCCGCGGACACGATCCGGTCCACGTCGCCGGGGATGCGGCCCTTGTTGGCCTTCACGTACCGCACCGCCGCCTTCAGGTCGACGATCGCGGCGGGAGCGGTGCCGTAGTACTCGCCGGCGGAGTCCGTGAGGGTACGGCCGCGGGCGCCGGGCTCGACGACGACGTACCCGGCGAGCAGGGCCAGCTTCTGGTTGGTGTCCAGGGCGCCGCCGGTGGCGTTGGTGTTGCCGTTGCCGTTGCCGTTGGCGTTGGCGTTGGCGTTGGCGTTGGAGGCCGAGGGGCTGGGCGCGGCGCTGCCGGAGGGGCCGCCGCCGGGCAGGCCGCCCCCGCCCATGCCCCCGCCGCCGATCCCGGTCGCGTCGGCGACCGAGGACGGCATGTAGCCGCCGACGGAGTTCGCGAAGAGGATCGGCGCGCCGGTGGCGTCGACCGCCTTGCCGTCGACCTCGACCGGCACGCTGACGTTCAGCGACTGGTACTTCTCGTCGACCGGCCGGGCGACGTAGGTGAGGGCCTTCCAGAAGTGGTAGGTCACCTGGTGCTCGTCGCCGTCGGTGCCGGTGACGGTGGTGGTCAGCTCGGTGTAGGCGTCCGGATCGAAGACCAGGGTGCCCGAGGAGGACGACGACCCGGTGCCGCTCGATGCCTGGGCGCTGAGGGCGATGCCGCCGACCGCGGCGACGCCCGCGGTGGCGCCGATGCCCATCACGACGGTCCTGCGCTTGACTGCCCTGTGCTTCACGATTCTCGACTCCCTCGGTGGCTGGGCCGGTGGCCGGGCTTGCGCCAGCGAAGGTAGCGAGGGTGTGGACAAGATTGCCAACAATCCGTGCGTATTCATGGCCGATGCACAGATTCACCGGAGGGGCACAGGTTGCCGTCGCCCGCCTGCCGGGGCCCGCCGGGTTCTCGTACCGCCCGATCTGACGTACCGTCAGATGCATGGACACGATCTGGCTCGACGGCGCCGAGTGGCTTGCCGTGCTGCGCGTCGGACTCGGCCTGTGGTGGCTGGAGAGCTGGCGGCACAAGGACAGGAAGGGCTGGTTCGAGCGCGGCACCGGCATCGCGTGGGCCGCGGACGTCGCCGCGCGGCACCGCTGGCACGCCGTACGGTCCGGCTTCGACGCCGTGGTCGCCCCGCGGCCGCGCACCATGGCGTACGTCGTCGTGTACGCGGAGCTGGCCCTGGGGCTCGGACTGGTCGCCGGGTTCCTCACCCCGGTCGCGCTGGCCGGCGGCCTGGTGCTCAACGCGCTCTACTTCACGCTCATGATCCACGACTGGGCCGAGCAGGGGCAGAACGCGATGATGGCGCTGATCTCGGCCGTCGCGCTGTTCGGCATGGCGTGGCAGACCTGGTCGGTGGACAGCGCGCTGGGGCTGTTCCGGTGACGGCCGCCGCCCGCTTCGACGTCCCGGAGGCCGACCCGTTCACGCGGGCGTACTGGGACGCGGCGGCCGAGGGCCGGCTGCTGATCCGCCGCTGCGGCGCGTGCGGGCGGGCCCACCACTACCCGCGAGAGTTCTGCCCGCACTGCTGGAGCGAGGACGTGACGTGGGAACGGGCGAGCGGCCACGCGGCGCTCTACACCTGGTCCGTCGTCCACCGCAACGACCTGCCCCCCTTCCGGGACCGCACGCCCTACGTCGCCGCCGTCGTCGACCTCGCCGAGGGGCCGCGGATGATGACCGAGGTCGTCGGGTGCGCGGCGGACGGACTCCGGGCCGGCCTGGAGCTGGCGGCCGTGTTCCGGGACGGCGTGCCGGTGTTCCGGCCACGCGGGGCGGCCGCAGCGGATTCAATGGACGGATGACGCACGCCGACCAGCCTTCCGCCGGCCCGTTCCCCGCCCTGCACGGCCACGGTCTCCTGCTGCGCCCGTGGGACCCGGACTCCGACACCGACGTCGCCGTCTGGCTGCGCGGGCTCACCGACCCGGAGTTCGTGCGCTGGAACACCCCGCTCAGAACGGTCACCGACCTCGACAGCGCCCGCGAGTCGATGCGCACCAAGACGCAGGCCGCCGCGGAGGGCACGGCGGCGTCGTACTGCGTCACCGACGCGGAGACCGGCACGCCGCTGGGGCACATCAGCGTCGAAGCCGTTCACCCCGCGCTGGCCGGCGCCCGCGTCGGCTACTGGGTCCTGCCAGAGGCCCGCGGACGGGGCGTCGCCACCCGCGCCCTCACCGTGGCCGCCCGCTGGGCCCTGACCGGCTTCGGCATGCACCGCCTCGAACTCGGCCACGCGGTCGGCCACGACGCCTCCTGCCGCGTCGCCGAACGCTGCGGCTTCCGCTACGAGGGCACCCTGCGCGGCGCGATGTTCGAGGCGAACCGCTACGACGCGTTCCGGGACGTGCACCTGCACGGGCGTCTGGCGACGGACCCCGAGCCGGGTGGGGCCACACTCACGGGATGAGGGAGATCGCGCAGCATCAGTTCCAGGACGACTTGGCCGCCGTCGTGGCCGCCGTCGAAGCCGGCGATGCCTACCGCGTCACGCGCGACGGCGTGGAGATCGCCGAACTGCGTCCGCCGAGTCGTCGGCGAGCGCTGAGCGCCGAGGAACTGGTGGCGAAGCACCGGCGACTTCCCAGGGTGGACGGTGCGCGGATGCGTGCCGAGGCGGACGAGTTCTTCGGCGAGCGGGCGTAGCGGAGCAGAAGGACGCGGTCCCCGTCGTCCCCGTCCTCCCCGTCGTCCCCGTCCTCCCCGTCGTCCCCGTCCTCCCGTCCGAGCGGGGCGTCGTGGCCCGGGCTCACGGCCACAGCAGCTCTCTGGTCCAACCGTTCTCCTCGCGCCGGTAGTTCAGGCGGACGTGGCGGCGGTGTTCGTCGCCCTGGAAGAACTCCACGGTGTCCGGGCGCAGGTGGTACAGGGTCCAGGTCGGTACCGGGGCGTCCGGCTCGCGCCGGGCCCGGTCCCACGCCGCCTCCGACGCCCGCGCCAACTCCTCCACCGACCCCAGGACTTCGCTCTGGCGGCCGGTCAGGGCGGCGGCCAGGGCGCCCGTCGAGCGGGCGTGCAGGTCGCCCTGGGACTCCTCGGCCGGCGCGGCGGTGACCGGGCCGCGCACCCGCACCTGGCGGCCCAGCACCGGCCAGTAGAAGGCGAGCGCCGCGTACGGGCGGGCCGCGAGCTGTCCGCCCTTGTGGCTGCTCGCGTGCGTCGCGAACGACCAGCCGTCCGCGTCCGCGCCGTGCAGCATCACGATCCGCACGTCCGGGCGGCCCTCCTCGTCCGACGTCGCCAGCGACATCGTGTGCGGCTCGGCCTGCCCGGCCGCCACCGCTTCGGCGAACCACTCCGTGAACAGCGCCAGGGGCTCCGCGGGCGCGGCCGCCGGGTCGAACGGCCGCAACTCGGTCACCCGCGGGTCCCACACCCGCAGCGACCTCAGCAGCCCGTGAAGATCCGATGCCATGCGTCGAGTATCACCCGGCGCGCCCCCGGTGCACTCGTCGGCGGTACGTCGGTCTCCGGGGCGTCGAGCGGGGGCGCGAGAGGGGGCGGGGGAGCTGCAACACCGGTCCGTTCCGGCCGCGTTGAGGCGTCTGCTCGCCGACGTTCTGCTGCTGGGGGCTTTCACCGCGTGCGGCGGCCACGAGCCGACCGCGCTCTCCGCGCCCGAGGTCTTGTATCTCCGTGCGCACGGCGGCGACAAGGTGCTCCTCCCCCTCTCGGTCGACGGCGGCGGCAGCCCGTACGCCCGTCCCGGCACCCGAAAGCTGACCGTGGACGTCGCGCCGGGGTCCGCGGGCGTCGTCCGGCTGGACGGGAGCGGGCCGGACTGCGCGGGCGGTGCCACCCACGTCACCTGCGACGTCACGGGCACCGACCTCGGCGCGGCGGGCACCCGGGGGTTCGTGCCGCGCGCGGCGAAGGGCAGCAGGCCCGGCGACACCGGCTACCTCCGCTTCTCGTACCCGGCGAAGGACGGCAGGAAGCTCACCGCCCGCACCCGGGTGGTCGTCGGGGAACCGGCGCTGAAGCTGCTGACGGCCAGGCCGTTCGAGCGGGTCCGTCCGGGCGCCGGGATCACGTCGCCCGTCGTCGTCCGCAACACCGGTGACGTCCCGGCGCGGGGGCTCGCCCTCGTCGTCGACTCCGGGGACCTGGAGTTCGCGCGGCGGTACGCGAACTGCCGGTATCCCGGCCTGCGGCACGGACGGCAGGCGGTGTGCCGGTTCCCGGATCTCGTGGTCCCGCCCGGCGGGACCGTCGCCGTCCGGCCGGGGCTGCGGCTGCGGGCGCCGAAGACGCGGATGTACGGGGCGTTCCGCCGGCAGGTGTGGCCGACGGACGCGGGGCCGGGGCAGGACCAGAGCTTCTCGGCGGGCGGTGACCGCCGCGACGGCCCGGCCCTGCGTGCCGCGCGGGTGGGGCGGCCCGGCGCGGTGAAGGCCGCCTTCGCCGGGAACCGGGACCGGGTCCCCGTCTCCCTCGACACCCATGCCGACTTCGCGGTCACCGGCGCCCACCTGCACGGCGCCCCCGGCGGACCGGCGCACGCTGCGCCTCAGCGTCCGCAACGACGGCCCCGGCGACCCCGGTCACGCCGCCCGGCTGGTGTTCCGCCCGCCCCCGGGGTGCGAACGTGCTGAAGGAGCCCACGGAGCTGATCGACGAGGACCAGTACGCGCCGCACTGCCGCCACGACGACTACGACTACGTCTGCGACGTGGGCGCTCTGGAACCCGGCTCGTCCCGCACCTTCGAGTTCATCCTGAGCCTGGGCGAGCCGGGCACCGGCAGCGTGCGCCTGCGTGACGTCGAGCCGCGGACCGGCCGCCACGACCCCGACCCGTCCGACGACCGGGCGGTGGTCAGGCGCGTCTCCGGGTGACGACCGGGCTGCCGTCGCCGTCACCCGGTGACCCGGCTCAGTCGACCGGCCAACGGGCGCCGGTCACCGCATGCCGGTCACCGGTCACCGTGTGCCGGTCACCGGGCGCCGGTCGTCGTGTGCCGGTCACCGGTCACCGGTCACCGTGTGCCAGTCACCGGACACCGGTCACCGGGCGCCGGTCGTCGTCACCCTCACCGGTCGAGGTGACACGTTCAGTCCCGGCCCAGTACCACCGTCCCCGACGAGCAGAACCAGCCCCCGGTGCCGGAGGCCACCCCCAGGCGGGGTACGCCGCCGTCGTGGGCGCGCACCTGCCGGGCGCCGGCCTCGCCCCTGAGCTGCCGTACCGCCTCGACCAGGAGGAACAGGCCGCGCATGCCGGGATGCTGGGCCGACAGGCCGCCCCCGTCCGTGTTCACCGGCAGCTCCCCGCCCTCCACCCTGAGCCGTCCCTTCCCGACGAACGCCCCGCCTTCGCCCTTCGCGCAGAAGCCGAGGTCCTCCAGGGTCACCAGCGTCATGTACGTGAACGCGTCGTAGATCTCGGCGAAGTCCATCTCGCGCGGCCGCACCCCCGCCCGCCCGAACGCCAGCCGGCCGCTCACCGCCGCCGGGGAGACCGTGAAGTCGGGCCACTCCGACATCGCGGCGTGCGAGACGTGCTCCCCGGTGCCCAGCACCCACACGGGCGCGGTGCGGCAGTCCCGTACGTACTCCTCGGCCGCGAGCAGCACCGCCGCGCCCCCGTCGGAGCGGAGGCAGCAGTGCAGCTTGGTGAACGGGTCGGCGATCATCGGGCCGGACAGCACGTCGTCCGGCGTGATCGGGTCGCGGAACATCGCCTCCGGGTTCAGGGCCGCGTTGGCCCTCGCCTGTACGGCGACCGACGCCAACTGCTCGACTGTCGTGCCGTGTTCGATCATGTGGCGGCGGGCCGCCATCGCGTACTTGGCGATGAGCGTGTGGCCGTAGGGGACCTCGAACTGCAGCGGGCCGCGCGAGCCGAAGGACAGGTCGCCGGTGCGGCGGCCTGCCCGGACGTCGGCGCGGGCGGTCGAGCCGTAGGCCAGCAGGACGGCGTTCGCGTGGCCCGCGGCGATCGCGTCCGCCGCGTGGGCGGCCATGACCTCCCAGGTGGAACCGCCGACGGAGGTGGAGTCGACCCAGGTCGGGCGCAGGCCCAGGTACTCGGCGACCTCGACGGGGGCGAGCGTGCCCAGGCCCGCCGAGGCGAACCCGTCGACATGGCGGCGCTCCAGCCCGGCGTCCGCCAGCGCGCGGCGGGCCGCCTGCGCGTGCAGGGCGTAGGGGGTGGTCGCGTCGAGCCGCCCGCAGTCGGCCAGGGCCACGCCCACCACGGCGACGTTCCGGCTGCCGTGAGCCATCAGCGGTCTCCTCCCCCTGGGCATCTCGGTCCGGCCCTCCTAATATGACGGACCGTCAGATGCGAGGGGAAGAGGGAGGGGAGAGCCGTGGACGCACGCTTCACCGCGGAACAGGACGACATCCGCAGCACCCTGCGCGAACTGCTCCGCAAGCGGTGCCGGCCGGAGGACCTGCGCGCGGCCCTCGACACCCCGGCGGGCCACGACCCGCTGCTGTGGACCGCCCTCGCCGGACGGCTCGGCCTGCCCGGCCTCGCGCTCCCCGAGGCCTACGGCGGGGCCGGCTGCACGGTCACCGACCTCGCCCTGGCCTGCGAGGAGACCGGCCGGGTGCTCGCGCCCTCGCCGCTGACGGCCACCGCCGTCCTCGCCGCGCCGCTCCTGCTCGCCCTCGGCACCGCCGCCCAGCGTGCCCGGCTGCTGCCCCGCATCGCCTCCGGCGAACTCACCGCCGCCCTCGCGGTGCCCGGCCCCCGCCTGGCCACCGCGCTCGCGCTGACCGGCGGCAACGGCGGCGACTGGGCCGGCGGCGGACGGGCGGGGGGCGTGCAGGCCAGGCGGGCGGGGGAGGGGTGGCGGCTGTACGGGCAGGCCGAGCAGGTGCTCGACGGGCACAGCGCGGGCCTGCTGCTGGTCGCCGCGCACACCGGCGGCTTCGCCCGGTCGCGGATCCTGCTGTTCCTGGTGCGCGGGGACGCCGGCGGACTCGTGCGGATACGGCAGACCGCCCTGGACGCGACCCGCCCGCAGGCCCGCCTGGAACTGCGGGACGTGGCGGCGGAGCTGCTGGGCGGGGAGAGCGAGGACAGCGGGGACAGCGGGGACAGCGGGGACGCGGCGGGTGCGGGCGACGCGGTCCTCGCCGCCCTGGCCGCCGTCGGCGACGCCGCCGCGGCCGTCCTGGCCTGCGAGGCCGTCGGGGCCGCCGACCGGGCGCTGGAGCGGACCGTGGAGTACGTGAAGCGGCGCGAGCAGTTCGGCCGGGCCATCGGCTCCTTCCAGGCGGTCAAGCACCGGCTGGCCGACGTGTACGTCCAGGTGCAGGCGGCGCGCTCGGCGGCGTACTACGCGGCCTGGGCCGCCGCGCACGGGGAGCGGGCCGGGGCCCTCGCCCTCGCGCAGGCGCTGGAGGCGCTGCGCGCCGCAGCCGCCGACGGGATCCAGCTGCACGGCGGGATCGGCTTCACCTGGGAGGACGACGCGCACCTGTACTTCAAGCGGGCCTGGGGCGACGAACTGCTGTTCGGGCCGGTGCACCGGCTGCGGGCGCATGCCGCCGACACGGCGCACCTCTTCGCACAAGGACAGGAGCAGGGGCAGGGGCAGGAGCGGGGGCAGGGGCAGGAGCAGGGGCGGGTGGCGGTGTGAGCGTCGAGCGGATCGTGCAGAAGGTGTCCGCCACCCGGGGCTTCGCCCGGGTGGCCCCGCACGTCGTCCCGCGGCTCGACCGGGCCGTCCACCGGCTCACCCGCGGCCGGGTGCTGCTCAGCGCGCTGATGCTGCCGGGCGTCGTACTGACCGCGAGGGGCGCGCGCAGCGGCCTGCCCCGCCGCACCCCGCTCGCCTGCGTGCCGGAGGACGGCGGACGCGGCTGGCTCCTGGTCGGCTCCAACTTCGGCCGCCCCGGTCACCCGGCCTGGACCCGCAACCTCCTCGCCCACCCGGACGCCGAGATCAGCTTCCGGGGCCGCGACATCCCGGTGACGGCACGGCTGCTGGAGGGGGAGGAGCGGGCGGCGGCCTGGCGGGCGGCGCTGGCCCTGTGGCCGCCGTACGCCGCCTACCAGGCGCGGGTGGAGCGGGAGATCCGGCTGTTCCGGCTCGTCAGGCGCGACGTTTAGCGCGTTTCGCGGGCCGCGGGCCGCCCGCACAGCAAGGCAGGCGGCGGCTCACCCGCGGTGAACCGCCGCCTGCCGGACAGGACTTGTGGGAACTATGGGAAACTATGGCAACTACGACAAATTCATGATCTACCGCGTGGGCTTCCGGCCCGTCACGCCCAGGTGCACCAACAGCGCCAGGTTCGGCTTGAGTTCGGCCTGCTTGACGCCCCAGGAGGTGAATCCCTTCTGGTGCGAGGCGACGGCCGCCAGCATCGCCACCAGCGAACCCGCCACCGCGGCCGGGTTCACGTCCTTGTCGACGCGGCCCTTGGCCTGCAGCGCGGCGACGGCGTCCGCGAGGGAGTTGTTCACCGAGTTCAGGATCTTCATGCGGATCTTGTAGAACCGCTTGTCGCCCTCGGCCGCCCCGAGGTCGACGACGCGCAGGATCGCGTCGTGCTTGCGCCAGAACTCCAGAAATCCGTCGACGAGTTCCTGGGCCGTCTGCCAGCCCGCCTTGCCGGTCCACGAACGGCCCTCCAGCAGCTCGGTCAACCCGGCTCCCTCGGCGGCCATTTGCTCGGCGATCTCCAGGACGGCGCCCTCGACGTCCGGGAAGTACTGGTAAAAGGTCGCGGGCGACGTACCGGCCTTCCGGGCGACATCGATGACCTTGACGTCCCGGTAGGGGGAGGAGCTGAGCATCTCGCTGAGGCAGTCGAGCAGCTTCTGCCGGGTCGCCTGCCCACGCCGGCCGGCCACGCGGCCGTCGACGGTACGCACTTGTCCTGTCATGTCGTCAGCTTACCGAGGGGTGATGGGAGCGCGATTCGGCCGACTGCAAATGGGGTGCCCGGGTGATAAGAGACGGGTGCGCCTGGTCTGCGCGGTGCGTGCGTCGCCGCTACGTTTGCCGCATGGCCGAAAACAGGGCATCCGCATACGCAGAGGGCGTCCCGTGCTGGGTGGACGCCCAGCTTCCCGACGTCGAGGCGGGCAAGCGGTTCTACGGTGAACTCTTCGGGTGGACCTTCGAGGAGTCGTACGGGGCGTCCACCTGGGCGCTGAAGGACGGCGCCCCCGTCGCCGCGCTCGCGCCCAAGACGGACGGGCGCATGCCCACCGTCTGGACGGTGTACTTCGCCACCCCCGACGCGGAAGCCCTCGCCCGCCGCGTCCGGGACGCCGGCGGGCAGGTCGTCATCGTGCCCGTCCCGGTCGGCAACCTGGGCACGACGGCGCTGGTCACCGACGCGGAGGGGGCCGTGTTCGGCCTGTGGCAGCCGGGCCGCCACGCCGGTTTCGGCAGGCGGCACGAGCCGGGCACCTTCGCCTGGGTGGAGCTGTACGCCCGCGACACCGAGCGCGCCAACGGCTTCTACGGCGGCCTCTTCCACGACGCCCTGTTCGGGCCCGGCGCCCGGCCCGACTTCGGCCGGGCAGCCGTCTCCGACGTCTTCCCCGCCGAGATGCCGCCCCACTTCCTCGTCCACTTCGCGGTCGAGGACTGCGCTGCCGCGCTGGAGGAGGTGCACCGGCTCGGCGGGCGGGTGCAGGCGCCGCCGTTCTCCACGTCGTACGGACTGGTCGCCGTCGTCACCGACAATCAGGGGGCGTCGTTCGCGCTGCTGCAGCGCTGACCGGCGGATTTCCGTCCGGTATGAACCGAGACACCCCGCTTCGACCCCGGGTTCGCAACCAGTGGCCCGGGCAGGAAGAATCGGGGTGCGTGCCGCCACGGCGGTGCGGTGGTGAGACGCTGCACTTCGGTCGCGTGAACATGTGGGTGGCGCGGCTCGTACGGGGAGGTGGCAGGCAAGTGGTGGATCAGCTGACGCAGCACGATCCGCGGAGGATCGGGCCTTTCGAGGTGCTGGGACGGCTGGGCGCCGGCGGCATGGGGCTGGTCTATCTCGCGCGCTCGGCGTCCGGCCGGCGCGTGGCGATCAAGACGGTGCGCACGGAGCTCGCCGAGGACCAGCTGTTCAGGGTGCGCTTCACGCGCGAGGTGGAGGCCGCGCGGGCGGTCTCCGGCTTCTACACGGCGGCCGTCGTCGACGCCGACCCCCGGGCGGCCGTGCCGTGGCTGGCCACCGCGTACGTCCCCGCGCCCTCCCTGGAGGAGATAGTCAACGAGTGCGGGCCGCTGCCGGCCCAGGCGGTGCGCTGGCTGGCCGCGGGCGTCGCGGAGGCCCTGCAGTCGATCCACGGCGCCGGCCTCGTCCACCGCGACCTGAAGCCCTCGAACGTCCTGGTGGTCGAGGACGGCCCGCGGGTGATCGACTTCGGCATCGCCTCCGGCGTCTCGAACACCCGTTTGACCATGACGAACGTCGCCGTCGGTACGCCCGCCTACATGTCCCCGGAGCAGGCCAAGGACTCCCGGAGCGTGACCGGCGCGAGCGACGTGTTCTCGCTCGGCTCGATGCTGGTGTTCGCCGCCACCGGGCACCCGCCCTACCACGGCGCCAACCCGGTCGAGACGGTGTTCATGCTGCTGCGCGAGGGCCCGGACCTGGAGGGCCTCCCGGACGAGCTGCGCCCGCTCATCGAGTCCTGCATGCAGATGGACGCCACCGCCCGGCCCAACCCGGCAGACCTCCAGGCCCAGCTCGCGCCCCACCTCTTCGGCTCCGGCTCCGACGACAGCGGCACGGCGTCCGCGTGGCTGCCCGAGCGGGCGGTCGGCCTGATCGAGGCCCGCCGCAACGGCCGCCCGGCGGGGAAGCCCGGACCGCCCGCCGGACGCGGCGGCGCACGGGTCGCCCCGGTGCCGCCGCCGCCCCCGCACGACCCGGTGGTGCCGGCGCCGGTGGGCGCCCCGGACACCGGTCCCGTCCGGCTGGCCGGCGCCCCGGTGCCGATCGGGCCCGGACCGCGGGTGTCCGACGTACGGGCCGCCGCCGTGAAGGCGCCGCCGCCGGAGGCCGCCCTGGCCGCCACCTGGACCAAGGCCCGCCCCGGCGTGGGCGGCGCCGACCCCGCCGTGCCGGCGCCGCCGCCCGCGCCGCCGGAGACCGCGGCCGGCTGGCGCCCCTGGCGTTTCCGCATGTCGAACGACGTGTGGGGCACCCCGTCCGTCTTCGGCGACCTCGTCTACGTCACCTCCTTCGAGGTGCACGCCCTCGACGTGGCCACCGGCCGCCGCCGCTTCAAGACGCGGGACGTCGCCTGGTCGATGGCGGTCGCGGACGGCCGTATCCACGCCTCCGACGGGCCGACCCTGTTCGCCCTGGAGTGCCGGGAGGGCGCCGACCTGTGGCGGCTGAACACGGACGCCTGGGTGTACTCCCTGCACGCCGACCGCGGCACCGTCGTCACCGGCACCCGCGGCGGCGGCGTCCAGGCGTGGGAGGCGTCCAACGGGCAGAAGCTGTGGGAGATCAGCGGGGCGCAGACCGACTTCGAGACCCCGGAGGCCGGCCCCGCGGTGCACGAGGGCACGGTGTACGTCTGGCAGGACGCCCGCCTGCGCGCCCTCGACGCGCGCACCGGCGACGAGCGCTGGTCCTACCCGATCGGCGACGCGGCCTCCTGCGGCGGCGTGCCGGTGCGGCTGACGCACGCGCCGGACGGCTACGTGTACGTGTCGGCCGGCACCCGCGTCCTGGCCCTGGACGTGGCGAGCGGGCACGTCCGCTGGCACTTCGAGGCGCCGGCGGTCTTCCTGTGCCCGCCCGCCTTCGCGCCGGGCCCCGCGGTGACCGGCGGCGGCATCTACCTCGCCGACTACCTCGGCACCGTGTACGCGCTGGACGCCGCCGACGGGCGCGACCGCTGGCGCATCGCCACCGAGTCCCGCACGTCGACCGAGCCGGTCCTGGTGGCCGCCGGGCACGTGCACGTCGGCAGCGGCAAGGGGCTCTACACGCTGGACGCCGTCACCGGCACGCCCAAGTGGCGCTTCCAGGCGGGCGGCGACATCGTCGGCGCCCCGGCGGTGGCCGAGGGCCGCATCCACTTCGGCTCGACGGACCACCTGCTGTACACCCTGAAGGCCGACGACGGGCGGCTGCGCTGGAAGCTGGCCACCGGCGGCGAGATCACCGGCTCCCCGGTCGTCAAGGACGGCGTGGTGTACGCGTGCAGCAAGGACCGGTGCGTGTACGCCCTGGACGCGGAGAAGGGCACGGGCACGGCGCGCACCACGTGACGCGGCACCGGGCGGTGCCCGGGGACGGCGTGGACCGCGTGGCTCGGTGCCGGGCGGTGCCCGGGGACGGCGTGGACCGCGTGGCGCGGTACCGGGCGGTGCCCGGGGACGGCGTGGCGCGGTACCGGGCGGTGCCCGGGGATGGCGCGGACCGCGTGGCGCGGTGCCGGGCGGTGCCCGGGGATGGCGCGGACCGCGTGGCGCGGTGCCGGGCGGTGCCCGGGGACGGCCGTCGTGCCGGGCGCACGGAAGGAGTTCCGGACGGCGGCCGTCGCTGCCGGGAGCGGACCCGCGATGGCGTCGTCACCGCTCACGCCCCAGACGCTACGCCCGGTGCACACCCCCCGCCACCCGACGCCCTCCGGCCCCGTCCGCCCCAGCAGCCGCCCGGCGCGACGAGGACGGCCACTCCACCGGCCACCTGACCGGTCGTCCGGCACCTGTGAGGACTCCGGTGACGACGGGTCCGCGGCCCTCGCCGGGTGCCGACGGCGGCACATCGGCCGGTCCCGGCAGGTCCCGGCAGGTCCGGCGGGCTGTCCGGCGTCCTACCGCCCGGCCGGCCGCCTGGTGACGCAACGGTGACGACGGGGTCTGCCGCCCGCCCGTGGCCCTCGCCGGGGGCGTGCCGGACGGTCGCGGCGGGTCCGGCGGGCTGACCGGTGGCCGGGGCTCCGGTCGGTGGGCCGGCCCGCGGGTCCGGTCGGTCGACCGGGGGCATCCGGTGTGTCCCCGGCGACCGGGTGTGCCGGCCCGCCGGGGGCACCCGGTCGCCGGGCGCGGCCGGTGGCGGGGTCAGCGGACGTGGAAGTCCCGGGCGCGGGCGCTGAAGAGTCCCGCCTGCTGGTCGGGGGGGAGGTTGCCCAGGGCTGTCAGGTGGGGGGCCTGGGCGAAGCCGGCGGTGAGTGCGGCCTCTCGGGCGGCCCACAGGGCCCGTACGGTGCCCTGCACGCCCCCGGCGGGGTACCCGGCGATCACCGTCGCGCACGCGGTGGCCGCCGCCAGCGCCCCGCCGGGCTCGGTGACCTCCGACACCAGGCCGATCTCGTGGGCGCGGCGGGCGCCGATCCGTTCCGCCGTGCCCATGAGCATCATCCGCGCGACTTCCCCGTACGGCATCCGCTGCGCCAGCAGCACCGACTCGTAGGCGCTGACCATCCCGTACGTCGTGTGCGGGTCGAAGAACGTGGCCGTCGGGTCGGCGACGACGAAGTCCGACTCGCCCAGGAGGTAGAAGGCGCCCCCGCAGGCCATGCCCCGCACGGCGGCGACGACCGGCTTCCACAGGTCGTTGGACTTGGGCCCGACGCGCAGCAGCGGATCGTCCGTCATGTAGGGCGAGTCCGGCTGCGGCACCACGGTGTCCCGGTCGATCCCGGTGCAGAAGGCGCGCTCGCCGGCCCCGGTGAGGACGACGGCGCGCACGGCGCCGTCGAAGCGCAGCCGGCGCCAGACCGAGCGCAGCTCGTCCCGCATCCGCAGGTCGATGGCGTTGAGCCGGCCGGGACGGTCGAGGGTGACGACCGCGACGCCGGTGTCCTCGTCGACCGAGACGGTCACCGTCGGCGGCGTCAGCGGTGTCGGCGGTGTCGGCGGCATCGTCGTCACGGGCGCTCCAGGACCCACTGCGGCAGGCCGGCGTCCGTGAAGACGGCCCGCACCCGCGCCCCGATCCGGACCCGCTCGCGCGGCACCGAGTCGAGCCGTGCCCCGGCCCCGGCCCCGGCGACCAGGTTGCCGACCAGCCGGACGCGGGGAGCGTCGTCGAGCTCGACGACGACCACGGTGTACGGGGCCTGCTCGGCGTAGGCGGGCAGCAGCGGCGGGTGGGGGACCACGTAGGACCAGACGCGTCCGCGGCCGTCCGTCGGACGCCACTCGGCGGCGAACGACCGGCAGTGCGGACAGCAGGGGCGGGGCGGGAAGCGAGGCTCGCCGCAGTCGGCGCAGGTCTGCACGCGCAGTTCGCCGCGGCGGGCGTACTCCCAGAAGGGGGCGCCGTCGGCGTCGGGGACGGGGGCCAGCATCATCCGGCGCTCAGCTCCTCAGCAGCAGGGCGGAGGTGGGGACCCCTTCACCGGCGGTGACCAGACAGGTCGCGGCGCCCGGCACCTGCGCGGTGCTCGTCCCGCGCAGCTGCTTCACGCCCTCGGTGATGAGGTTGAACCCGTGGACGTACGCCTCGGAGAGCCCGCCGCCCGACGTGTTCAGCGGCAGCCGCCCGCCGATCTCCAGCGCGCCCTGCTCGGTGAACGCGCCGCCCTCGCCGCGGCCGCAGAAGCCGTAGCCCTCCAGGGAGAGCGGGATCAGCACCGTGAACGCGTCGTAGATCTGGGCGACGTCCACGTCCTGGGGCGTGAGGTCGGCGTGTTTGAACAGGTGCCGGGCGGCGGTCCAGGCGGGGCCGGTGAGGGGGTCGTCGGCCCAGTAGTTGACCATGCCGTGGTGCTGGGCGGGCAGGCCCTGGGCGGCGGAGTGGACGTACACGGGCCGCCGCCGGCAGTCCCGGGCGCGCTCGGCGGAGGTGACGACGCAGGCCAGTGCCCCGTCCGTCTCCAGGCAGTTGTCGAACAGGCACAGCGGCTCGCTGATCCACCTCGACGTCATGTACATCTCGCGGGTCAGCGGCCGGTCGTACATGACCGCGGCGGGGTTCTGGTTGGCCCGGTTGCGGCAGGCGAGGGCGACGTTGAAGAGGTGGTCGCGGGTGGCGCCGTACTCGTGCATGTAGCGGCGCGCCAGCACGGCGATCTCGTCCACCGGCCGCAGCAGCCCGAAGGGGCGGGTCCACTGGGCGGGCGTGGGCAGCTGGCGGACGGTGTCGGTCCAGGGGCGCGGGCCGCTGCCGCGCTTGCGCGAGCGCCAGGCGACCCCGACGGTGGCCTGCCCGGTGGCGACGGCGGCCGCGAGGTGCGCCACGGTGGCGCAGGATCCGCCGCCGCCGTAGCCGACCTTGCTGAAGAAGGTGAGGTCGCCGAAGCCGACGGACTTCGCCAGCTCCACCTCGTCGGTCTCCTCCATCGTGTAGGAGGCGAGCGCGTCGACCTCGCCGGGCTCGATGCCGGCGTCGTCGAGGGCGGCGAGGACAGCCCGGCAGGCGAGGGTGCGCTCGTCCTCGGCGAGGTGTCTCGCGAACGCGGTCTGCCCGATGCCGACGATCGCGGTGGCGTCCTTGAACTCCCGGAGTCCGGCCATGCGTGGTCGTACCTCCCCGTGCCGAAGTCGGCTGACAGTCCGTCAGGTTAGCGCTAATCTGACGGACAGTCAGCTACCGTGTGGGAGTGAGTGAGCTGGAGGCCGGTCGTGCGCGGTGACGTGGAGTGGGGCACCGTCCCGGGTCTGGTCCGCTCGGCGGCCGAGCGGTACGCGGACACCGAGGCGGTCGTCGACGGCCGCACCCGGCTGTCGTACGCCGGCCTCGGCGCCCGCGTGGAACGCGCCGCGGCGGCCTGCATGGCGGCCGGGGTCTCGCCCGGCGACCGGGTGGCCGTCTGGGCGCCGAACTCGCTGGAGTGGATCGTGGCCGCGCTGGGCGCGGTGTCGGCGGGCGCGGTGCTGGTGCCGCTGAACACCCGCTTCAAGGGCGCGGAGGCGGCCTACGTGCTGGCGCGGTCGCGGGCGCGGCTGCTGCTGGTGACCGGGACCTTCCTGGGGACCTCGTACGTGGCGTCGCTGCGGCGGGCGGCGGGGGAGGGCGACGGGGACGGCCCGCTGCCCGGACTGCCGTCGCTGGAACGGGTCGTGGTGTTCGCGGACGACGCCCCGGCCTCCTTCGTGACCTGGAAGGACTTCCTGGCCGGCGGGGAGGGGGTGGGGGAGGGCGAGGTACGGGCCCGTGCCGCGCGGGTCGGCGGCGACATGCCGTCGGACATCGTCTTCACCTCGGGCACCACCGGCCGCCCCAAGGGCGCGGTGATCACCCACGCGCAGACACTGCGGGCCTACGAGGTGTGGGCGGACCTGGCCGGCCTGCGCCGCGGCGACCGCTACCTGATCGTGAACCCCTTCTTCCACACCTTCGGCTACAAGGCGGGCGTGATCGCGTGCCTGATGCGGGGCGCGACGATGATCCCGCAGCCGGTGTTCGACGCCGGCACGGTGCTGGCGAACATCGCCGCGGAGCGGGTGTCGGTGCTGCCGGGCCCGCCGACCCTGCACCAGTCGCTCCTGGACCACCCGGCGCGGGACGCCCACGACCTGTCCACCCTGCGCCTGGTGGTCACCGGGGCGGCGGTGGTGCCGCTCCGCCTGGTGGAGCGGCTGCGGGACGAACTGGGCGTCGGCACGGTCCTCACCGCCTACGGCCTGTCGGAGGCGAGCGGCATCGTCACGATGTGCCGCCGCGGCGACCCGCCGTCGGTGATCGCGTCGACGTCGGGACGGGCGATCCCCGGGACCTCGGTGCGGGTGGTCGACGCGGCCGGCGCGCTCCTGCCGGCCGGCCGCCCCGGCGAGGTCCTGGTCCGCGGTTTCAACGTGATGCGCGGCTACTACGAGGACGAGGCCGCCACCGCCGAGGCGTTCACGCCGGACGGCTGGCTGCGCACCGGCGACGTGGGAGTGCTGGACGAGGACGGCAACCTGCGCATCACCGACCGGGTCAAGGACATGTTCGTCGTCGGCGGCTTCAACGCCTACCCGGCGGAGATCGAGCAACGGCTGTGCCTGCACCCGGAGGTGGCCGACGCCGCGGTGATCGGCGTCCCCGACGCCCGCCTCGGCGAGGTCGGCCGGGCCTACGTGGTCCGCAGCCCCGGCTCCCCGCTGACCGCCGACGACCTGATCGCCTGGTCCCGCCGCGAAATGGCCAACTACAAGGTCCCCCGCCAGATACGGTTCGTCCCCCGCCTTCCCCGGAACGCCGGCGGCAAGGTACTCAAGAGAGAACTGCGCGGGCGGGAAACCTGAGTCCGCCCCCGCCTGGCCGTCCCGGTCCGCCCCGGCCTGGCCGTCCCGGTCCGCCCCCGCCTGGCCGTCCCGGTCCGCCCCCGCCTGGCCGTCCCGGTCCGCCCCGGCCTGGCCGCCCTGGTCCGCCCAGGTCCGCCCCGGTCCGCCCGGGCCTGGCCGTCCCGGTCCGTCCCGGTCCGCCCCGGTCCGCCTCGGCCTGTCGGCTTCGGTCCGCCGCGGCCTGTCGGCCTCCGGTCAGGCTGGCCCGTCCCGGTCAGGCTGGCCCGCACCGGCCTGTCGGCCGTCCCGGTCCGCCCCGGTCCGCCTCGGCCTGTCGGCCTCGGTCCGCCTCGGCCTGTCGGCCTCCGGTCAGGCTGGCCCGTCCCGGTCAGGCTGGCCCGCACCGGCCTGTCGGCCCTCGCGGTCGCGCCGGTCCGCCTCGGCCTGGTCGGCCCGCGCGGGTGGCACCGGCTGTGCCGGGTGCAGCGTCCTCCCTCGCCGGTCGCGCCCGTGGCTCCGGCCGGGCCGGCCGGAGCGGCGCTCTGGCCCTACCGCCGCAGCGGTGGTGCCGGTCCGCCCCCCGGCCGGGCCGGCAGGCCGCCCGCGACGCGGGCGGGATGTCCGAGTGCAACGGCCTGCTGGCCCGTCCCGGCCACACCGCCCCACCCCGGCCTGTCGGCCAGCCCTGGCCAGGCCGGGGTGGGGCGGTGTGGCACCGGCCGTGTCGGGCGCGGCGTCCCCCCTCGCCGATCGCGCCGGTGACACCGGCCGTGTCGGCCGTAGCGGCGCTCCGGCCGACACGGCCCGCATCGGTCGCGGTGGCACCTCCGGCCACCCCGGCCACCTTCGGCCACCCTCGGCGCGCACCGGTCGTGCCACGCACCGGCTCTGGCCGGAGCGTGGCAGCCGTGCCGGTCGCGGCCGCCCGTACCGGCCCGTACTGGCCCGTACCGGTGTGCCGGACCGCGGCCGTGCCGGCCACACCAGCCGGGCTGGAGTGGCCGCGACCGGGTACCGCCGGTGCGGCCCGCACCGGCGGTACCCGGCCGTACCGCCGTGCTGCCGTACCGCCGTGCTGCCGTACCGCCGTACCGCCGTACCGGCGGTGTCGGCCCGTGCCCCCGGCCGGCAGGTCGCTCGCGGCTCCCCTCCGTGCTGCCGCGGGTGGTTGCCGTGCGGGGCGGGGGTCAGGCCGGTTCGTCGGTGACGTGGATGTTGTCGGTGGTGGCCGTGCCCGTGTCCTTGGCCGTGGTGGTCAGCGGCTCGTCGGTGACGTGGATGTTGTCCGTGCCGGCCGTGCCCGTGTCCTTCGTGGCCGTGGTCAGCGGCTCGTCCGTGACGTGGATGTTGTCCGTGCTGTTCTGGTCGCTCATGGCAACCCTCTTTCCTGGCAGAGCGGTTCGGTTCGGTGAAGGGACGGGATCCGTCCGGCGGCTCCCCCACGGACTGCCGGACGGACCCCGTCGGCCGGCTCACCCTGAAGGGACCGGCCGGGTGCCGTTCCGCCTGCCCCCCGACGCGACGGCCCGACACAAGCGATACTGCCCGACCGCGATAAACGAACGATGAACGCCCGTTCACACGACCGGAGTCGGCCGCAGCAGCCCCCGGACCTCGTCCGCCTCCGGCGCCTGGAGGGCGTCGAAGATCTCCAGGGCCTCCTGCCAGCACACCTGGGCCCGGTCGCGCTGGCCGATGCCGCTGAGGGCGCGGCCCAGCACCGTCAGGACGTTGCCGCGCCGCCATTCCCCGCCGACGCCGCGCAGCAGCGTCAGGGCCGTCTCGGCGTGCACCGCCGCCCGCGCGGGACGGCGGGCCGTGAGGTCGAGCTCCGCGAGGCGGAAGACCGTCATGCCCTCCCACAGGCGCTGCCGGCTGTCCCGGAACACCCGCAGGGCCTGCTCCAGGCACTCGGTCGCCTCCGCGAGCCGCCCGCTGCTGGTGAGCGCCAGACCCAGGGCGTAACGGCCGTTCGCCCCCTTCAGCGCGTGCCCCATGTCGTCGTACATCGCCGTGCCCTGCCGGGCCAGCGCCACCGCGCTGTCGGTGCGGCCGGTGGCCAGGTGGGTGCGCGAGAGGTTGCACAGGGCGCTCGCCTCACCCGGACGGTCGCCCACGGCGCGGAAGTTGTCCAGCGCGCGGGTGAAGTGCCGCTCGCTGTCCGCGTACCGCCCCTGGTACATCGCGATCGCGCCACTGGCGTTCGACGACCAGCAGCTGGTGAGCGGGTCGCCGGCCGCCTCGGCGAGCCCGGTCGCCCGGTCCGCCTCCCGGCCGGCCTCGTCGAACCGGGTGCCGGAGATGTGGTGCACGAAGGCCAGCGCCATGTACGCCCGCCCCTCGGCGCGCCGGTCCCCGGCCTCCTGCGCCACCTCCCGCAGCCTGGCGGCCACCGCCTCGTACTCCCGGGAGTTGGCGCCCGACTCCGCCAGGTCGCAGGCCGCCCACAGCACGTCGACGGCGCGCCGGACCGTCTCCGGCCGCGCCGACTGGCGCACGCACGCCAGCAGCGACACCGCCTCCGCGTACAGCCAGTCCTGCGCCGCGTGCCGGTCCGCGAAGGACAGCCCCGGCCGGCCCGCCCGTTCCAGGTGGTCCACCAGCCGGTCCCCGGGCCGCTCGATCAGGTACACCGCGGCCGCCGTCGCCAGGTAGAAGTCCAGCAGCCGGGACAGCGCCGCCTCGCTCCCCCACTGCCCGAAAGGCGCGGGAGGCGCCCCCACGGCGGGCGGCTGTTCGTCGCGTTCCGCGCACGCGCGCGCGTAGAGGCGTACCAGGTCGTGATAGCGGTAGCGGCCGGGCGCCGCCGACTCCAGCAGGGACGTGTCGACCAGGGACTCCAGCAGGTCCTCCGTCTCCCGCGGCGGCAGGTCCAGAACGGCCGCGGCGGCCGCCAGCGAGATGTCCGGGCCGTCCGCCAGACCCAGCAGCCGGAACGCGCGGGCCTGGGCCGGCTCCAGCTGGCCGTAGCCGAGTTCGAAGGTCGCCTTGACCGCCAGGTCGCCCGCCTGGAGCTCGTCCAGCCGGCGCCGCTCATCGGCCAGCTTGGCCGCCAGCACGGACACCGTCCACGTCCGGCGCGCCGCCAGCCGGGACGCCGCGATCCGGATCGCCAGCGGCAGGAAGCCGCACGCCGCCACCACGTCCAGCGCCGCCTCGCGCTCCGACGCCACCCGCTCCTCGCCGACGATCCTGGTGAACAGCTGCAGCGCCTCGTCCGGCGCCATCACGTCCAGGTCCACCAGGTGCGCCCCGGCCAGGTCGACCATCCGCACCCGCGAGGTGACGAGCGCCGCGCAGCCCTCGGTGCCGGGCAGCAGGGGCCGTACCTGGGCCGCGTCCCGCGCGTTGTCCAGCAGCACCAGCACCCGGCGGCCGTCCAGCACGGAGCGGTACAGGGCCGCCCGTTCCTCGAGGGAGTCCGGGATCGCCGAGTCGGGCGTGCCGAGCGCCTTGAGGAAGGAGCCCAGCACCGTCTCCGGGTCGGCGGCCCGCTGGCCCGCGCCCTGGAGGTCGACGTAGAGCTGGCCGTCGGGGAAGGCGGTGCGCGCCTGGTGCGCCACGTGCACCGCGAGTGTCGTCTTGCCCACGCCGCCGATGCCCGCCAGCGCCGACACCGCCATCACCCGGCCCCCGTCCGAGGCCAGCACCTCGCCGAGTTCCTTCACGAAGGCCGCCCGGCCGGTGAAGTCGGGCACGGTGGCGGGCAGTTGCGCCGGGCGGACCGGCGCGGCGGCGGGTTCGGGGGCGGGGGCGGGCGACTCCGCCAGGCCGGGGTCGGCGCGCAGGATGCGCCGCTGGAGCGCGCGCAGGCCGGGGCGCGGATCGACGCCGAGTTCGTCGGCCAGCAGCCGCCGGGTGTCCGCGTACACCGCCAGCGCCTCCGCCTGGCGTCCGCTGCGGTACAGCGCCAGCATCAGCAGCTCCCGCAGGCGTTCGCGCAGCGGGTGCGCCGCGGTCAGCGCGGTCAGCTCCGAGACCGCCTCCGCGTGGCAGCCCTGCTCCAGGTCCATGTCCAGCCGGGTCTCGAGGAGTTGCAGCCGCCATTCCTCCAGGCGGACCCGTTGCGCCTCCGCGTACGGCCCCGGCACGCCCGCCAGGGCCTCCCCGTCCCACAGGGCGAGCGCCCGGCCCAGCACCTCGCGGGCCCGGCCCAGGTCCCCGGCGGCGCGGGCCTTCTCCGCCTCGGCCGCCAGGTCCTGCGCCACCGCCAGGTCCAGCGCGCCCTCGCCGAGACCGCGCACCGCGTAACCGCCCGACTCGCTGACCAGCACGCCGGGCCCGAGCGCCTTGCGCAGCCGTGAGGCGTACGTCCGCACCGCCGCCAGCGCCTGCGACGGCGGCTCCTCGCCCCACAGCGCGTCGATCAGCTCGGCCGCGGTGGCGGTGCGCCCCTCACGCAGCAACAGGGCTGCGAGCAGGGCGCGTTGCTGCGGGGATCCGGTGCCGACCGGTTCCCCGTCCCGCCGGGCGCGCACCGGGCCGAGCACGCCGAAGCGCAGCTCCGCGGGCACTGCGGGCGCCTCGGACACTGCGGGCACTGCGGGCGCCACGGGCTCCGCGGGCTCCGCCGTGGGGCCCGGACGCCCCTGCTCCGGCACCCCCGGTGCCCCCGGTACACCGTCCATCGCCGTCCCCCTCGACATGTTGACAACCCAGCCAGTCTGCCTTGTTGACGCCGGATGTGGCAGCTGAGGAGAGGCCCGTCACAGACGACCGCACGGACACCACAAACCTCTCACAGTCGCTACGCACGCTTCCGCACGGACCCGGGCATCCGAGCGCGAGAACCCGGCCCCGGCGTAGCTGACGGACCGTCAGATCGGCGCTACGGTGACCGCCATGGACACCCAGACAACCCAAGCCGAATTCCCCCTGATCATCTCCGTCGACGACCACACCGTGGAGCCGCCGGACGTCTGGCGGGACCGCCTGCCGGCGAAGTACCGGGACACCGGGCCGCGGATCGTGCGGGCGCCGCTGAAGGACATGACCTTCCTCGGCGGCCGGTTCAAACCGGTGATGGGCGCGCCGGGCGACGACGGCCCGCTCGGCGACTGGTGGGTCTACGAGGACCTGCACCGGCCGCTGACCCGGCTGGACACCGCGGTCGGCTACGACAGGGACGAGATCAGGCTCGAGGTCATCACCTACGAGCAGATGCGGCCCGGCTCCTACGACGTGCCGCGGCGCCTGGCGGACATGGACGTCAACCACGTCCAGTCCGCCCTCTGCTTCCCCACCTTCCCCCGCTTCTGCGGCCAGACCTTCACCGAGGCGGCGGACCGGGAGCTCGCGCTGCTGTGCGTGCGCGCCTACAACGACTGGATGGTGGAGGAGTGGTGCGGGCCGCAGGCGCGGGGCCGGCTGATCCCGCTCACCATCGTCCCGCTGTGGGACGCCGAGCTCGCCGCCCGGGAGGTCCGGCGCAACGCCGAACGCGGCGTGCGCGCCGTCGCGTTCTCCGAGATACCGCCGCACCTGGGCCTGCCGTCCGTGCACACCGACGACTGGGACCCCTTCCTCGCCGCCTGCGACGAGACCGGCACGGTCGTCGCCATGCACATCGGCTCCAGCAGCCGCATGCCGTCCACGTCGAAGGACGCGCCGCCCGCCGTCGGGTCCACCATCACCTTCGCCAACTGCTGCTTCTCGATGGTCGACTGGCTGATGAGCGGGAAGTTCGAGCGGTTCCCCGGGCTGAAGGTCATGTACGCCGAGGGGCAGATCGGCTGGATCCCGTACATCCTCGAACGCGCCGACGTGGTGTGGGAGGAGAACCGCGGCTGGGGCGGGGTCGCCGACAAGGTGCGCCGGCCGCCGTCCGAGCTGTTCGCCGGGCACGTGTACGGCTGCTTCTTCGACGACGCCTTCGGCCTGCGCAACCTCGACTCCATCGGCGTCGGCAACGTCCTGTACGAGACCGACTACCCGCACTCCGACTCCACCTGGCCGAAGTCGCGGGAGGTGGGCGAGGCGCAGATGGGGCACCTGGACGCCGACGTCGTCGAGCGGATCGTCCGGCGCAACGCGATCGAGCTGCTGGGCCTCACCCCCGAGGGACTGTGGCGGTGAGCGCCCCCGTCCCGGCCCCCGCTCCTGCCCCCGTCCCCGCCCCCGCCCCCGCGCCCGTCCCCGCGCCGGCCCCGGCCCCCGCCCCCGCCCCCGCCCCCGCACCCGTCCCCGCGCCGGCCCCCGCACCCGTCCCCGCCCTGGCCTACGGCATGCAGCTGCCCGTCCAGTCGCTGAGCACGCTCTACGCCGAGGCGTGGGAGGCGGACGCCGGTCCCGGGGACCTCGTCGAGATCGCCCGCGTCGCCGACCGGGCCGGCTTCGCCTATCTCGCCTGCTGCGACCACGTCGCCGTCCCGCGCCGGCTGGCCGGTGCCATGGGCACGACGTGGTACGACCCCGTCGCCACCCTCGCCTTCCTGGCGGGCGTGACCGAGCGGGTGCGGCTGCTCAGCCACGTCGCCGTCGTCGGCCTGCGGCACCCCCTGCTGACCGCCAAGCAGTACGCCACCCTCGACCGGCTCAGCGGCGGCCGGCTGATCCTCGGGGTCGGGGCCGGGCACGTGCGGGAGGAGTTCGAGGCGCTCGGGGTGGACTTCGCGCGGCGCGGCGCCGTCCTCGACGAGTGCGTGGACGCCCTGCGCGCCGCGCTGGGGCCGCAGGAGTTTCCCGAACACCACGGCAAGCGCTACGACTTCGAGGGTCTCGGCCAGCGTCCCCGGCCGGTCCAGGACCGCGTCCCGCTCTGGGTCGGCGGCTCCTCGCCCGCCGCCGTGCGCCGGGCCGCGCTCAGGGGCGACGGCTGGCTGCCGCAGGGCGACCCGCGCGAGCGGCTGCCCGCGCAGATCGCCGAGCTGCGGCGGCTGCGGGACGGGGCGGGCGTCGAGGGTCCCTTCACCGTCGGCGCCCTCACCGAGCCCCTGTACGTCGGCACGCCCGCCTGGGACGTGGGGCGGCGCACCCTCACCGGCTCCGCGGAGGCGCTCGCCGAGTCGCTGCGCGCCTACCGCGCGATGGGCGTGGACCAGATCCAGGTGCGGTTCCGCTGCCGCGACCGCGCCGAACTCACCGACCAGATGGCGGCGTTCGGCGCCGGCATCGCCCCCCACCTGTAGCCATCGGTAGCGCAGAGGAGAAACGGCATGGGCAAGCTGGACGGACGCGTCGTGATCGTCACCGGTGCGGCCCGCGGGCAGGGCGAGCAGGAGGCCCGGCTGTTCCGGGCGGAGGGCGCCGAGGTGGTCCTCGCCGACGTCCTCGACGACCAGGGCGAGGCCCTCGCGAAGGAGATCGGCGCCCGGTACGTCCACCTGGACGTGGGTGAGGAGGAGCAGTGGCGGTCGGCCGTGGCCACCGCGCGGGAGGCGTACGGCCGCGTCGACGGGCTCGTCAACAACGCCGGCATCCTGCGCTTCAACTCCCTCGTCGACACGCCCCTGGACGAGTTCATGCAGGTCGTAAGGGTCAACCAGGTCGGCTGCTTCCTCGGGATCAGGACGGTCGCGCCGGTGATGGAGGACGGCGGCACGATCGTCAACACCGCCTCCTACACGGCGCTGGCCGGCATGGCGGCCGTCGGCGCGTACGCCGCGACCAAGCACGCGATCCTCGGACTGACCCGCGTCGCGGCGCTGGAGCTGGCCCGCCGGGGCATCCGCGTCAACGCCGTCTGCCCCGGTGCCGTCGACACGGCGATGTCCAACCCGGCCCGGCTGGACCCGGACGCCGATCCGCGGGAGACCGCCGAGGCCCTGGACGAGCTGTACCGGGGGCTGGTGCCGCTCGGCCGCATCGGGCGGCCGGAGGAGGTGGCCCGCCTCGCCCTGTTCCTCACCTGCGACGACTCCTCGTACGTCACCGGGCAGCCGTTCGTGATCGACGGGGGCTGGCTGGCCGGGGTGAGCATCGTCTGACCGTACGACCTGACTGGCCGTCAGCTATTGACGGTGCACCCGGCCGGTGCCACAGTCGGCCCAGTAATCTGACGGTCCGTCAGCAACAAGACTAGGGACGGTGACCCGCCTTGGAATTCGGGCTGTTCGTACAGGGATACGTGGGCAAGCGCGCCGAGACCGACCCGCTGGCCGAGCACAAGGCGCTGATGGAGGAGACCGAGTACGTCATCGAGGCGGACCGGTCGGGCTTCAAGTACGCCTGGGCGTCCGAGCACCACTTCCTGGAGGAGTACTCGCACCTCTCCGCCAACGACGTCTTCCTCGGCTACCTCGCCCACGCCACCGAGCGCATCCACCTCGGCTCGGGCATCTTCAACCCGCTCGCCCAGGTCAACCACCCCGTGAAGGTCGCCGAGAAGGTCGCCATGCTCGACCACCTCACCGAGGGCCGCTTCGAGTTCGGCAGCGGGCGCGGAGCGGGCAGCCACGAGATCCTCGGCTTCCTCCCCGGCATCACCGACATGAACCACACCAAGGAGATCTGGGAGGAGACCATCGCCGAGTTCCCCAAGATGTGGCTCCAGGACGAGTACGCCGGCTTCCACGGCAAGCACTGGCAGCTCCCGCCGCGCAAGGTCCTGCCCAAGCCGTACGGGAAATCCCACCCCGCGATGTGGTACGCCGCCGGGTCGCCGCCCTCGTACGCGATGGCCGCCCGCAAGGGGCTCGGGGTGCTGGGCTTCAGCATCCAGAAGGTGTCCGACATGGAGTGGGTGCTGGAGCAGTACAAGACGGCGGTCGTGAACGCCGAGCCGGTCGGCGACTTCGTCAACGACAACGTGATGGTGACCACCACGGCGATCTGCGCGCCCACCCACGCGGAGGCGATCGAGATCGCGGTGGGCGGCGGCCTGCACTACCTGCCCTCGCTGGTCTTCCGCTACCACGACACCTTCCCGCGGCCCGAGGGCTTCCCGGTGTGGCCCGAGACGCTGCCGCCGTACACCCCCGAGTTCGTCGAGGTCCTCATCGAGGAGGAGCTGCTGATCTGCGGCGACCCGGACGAGGTGCTCAGGCAGTGCAAGCGCTGGGAGCAGGCGGGCGCGGACCAGCTGTCCTTCGGCCTGCCGGTGGGCGTGCCCAAGGAGGAGACGCTGCAGACGATCCGGCTGATCGGGGAGCACGTCATCCCGAAGATCGACACGGATCCCGTGCACCGGACCACGCGGTTCCGCCAGGGGGCCTGAGCACCCGGACCCGGGAGGGAGCCTCATGCTCGATCACGTCATCACCGGCGCGACCGTCGTCGACGGCACCGGCGCGCCCGCCCGCACCGCCGACCTCGGCATACGGGACGGCCGTATCGCCGTCGTCGGCCGCGTCACCGGCGAGTCGCGCACCCGCGAGGACGCCGCCGGCCTCGTCCTCGCCCCCGGCTTCGTCGACCCCCACACCCACTACGACGCCCAGCTGTTCTGGGACCCCTACGCCACCCCGTCCCTGAACCACGGGGTGACGACCGTAGCCGCCGGCAACTGCGGCTTCACGCTGGCGCCGCTGAACCCCGCCCGCCCCGGCGACGCCGACTACACGCGCCGCATGATGTCCAAGGTCGAGGGCATGTCGCTGGTCGCCCTGGAGGAGGGGGCGCCCTGGAACTGGCACTCCTTCGGGGAGTACCTGGACGCGCTGGAGGGGCGGATCGCCGTCAACGCGGGGTTCATGGCGGGCCACTGCGCGCTGCGCCGGTACGTGATGGGCCCCGACGCGGTCGGCGGGCAGCCCACCCCGGAACAGCTCGACGCCATGGTCCGGCTCCTGCACGAGGCCATGGACGCGGGCGCCTGGGGCCTGTCCACCACCCAGTCGTCCACGCACTCCGACGGCGACGGCCGGCCGGTCGCCTCCCGGCACGCGAAGCCCGCCGAACTGCTGGCCCTGGCCGGCGCCGTCGGCGAGCACGAGGGCACCCAGATCGAGGCGATCGTCGCCGGCTGCCTGGACCAGTTCAGCGACCCGGAGATCGACCTGTTCGTCGAGCTGAGCGCGACCGCGGGACGCCCCCTGAACTGGAACGTCCTGACCGTCGACGCCGCCGTCCCGGAGCGCGTGCCGCGGCAGCTGCTGGCGAGCGAGCGGGCCCGCAAGGCGGGCGGCCGGGTGGTGGCTCTCACCATGCCGATCCTCACGCCGATGAACATGTCGCTCGGCACGTTCTGCGCGCTCAACCTGATCCCCGGGTGGGGCCCGATCCTGGGCCTGCCCGTGCCCGAGCGGATCGAGAAGCTGCGCGACCCCGGCGTCCGCGCCGAGATGCTGCGGCGCGCCGAGTCCAGGGAGGCGGGCGTCTTCCGGCGGCTCGCGAACTTCGGGCGGTACGTCATCGGGGACACCTACAGCCCGCGGAACGAGGGCCTGACCGGCCGGGTGGTGAAGGACATCGCCGCCGAACGCGGCCAGGACCCCTTCCACTGCCTGGTCGAGATCTGCGCGGCCGACGACCTCCGGACGGTCCTGTGGCCCATGCCCACCGACAACGACCCCGCCTCCTGGGCGCTGCGCGCCGAGACCTGGCGGCACGAGGACGTCCTGCTCGGCGGGTCCGACGCGGGCGCGCACCTGGACCGCATGTGCGGGGCGCCGTACACCACCCGCTTCCTCGGGGACTGCCTGCGCGGACGGAAGCTGGCCGGCCTGGAGCAGGCGGTGAAGATGCTGACGGACGACCCGGCGCGGCTGTTCGGGCTGCGCGAGCGGGGGCGGATCCAGGAGGGCTTCCACGCGGACCTGGTGCTCTTCGACCCGGAACGGATCGACGCGGCCCCGGCCACCCTGGTGCACGACCTGCCGGGCGACAGCCCGCGGCTGGACTCCCGGGCGCTCGGGGTGCGGGCGGTGTGGGTCAACGGCGTCGAGGTGATCCGGGACGACCGGGTCAGCGGCGCCGTGCCCGGCCGGGTGCTGCGCTCCGGGCGGGACACCAGGACGGTGAGCACCAGGTGAGCGACGGGCAGCGGCTGTTCGTCGGCGGCGAGTGGATCGAGCCGGACCACGGCCACTACGCGGTCGTCGACCCGGCGACCGAGGAGACCGTCGGCTGGGCTCCGGAGGCGTCGCGGGACCAGGTGCGCGCGGCCTGCGCCGCGGCCCGCGAGGCCTTCGGGCCGTGGTCGCGCACCCCGCCCGAGGAGCGGGCGGCGGTGCTCGCGCGGGCGGCGGACGCCATCCGCGCCCACCGGGAGCCGTACGCGCGGCTGGCGCAGGCGGAGACCGGGGCGACGACCGGGACGGCGCGGGCCATGCAGGTCGGGGTCGCCGCCGCCCGCTTCCGCCGGTACGCCCGCGTGGAGCCCCAGGAGTGGGCGATTCCGCCGCAGATCGACGAGGCCGGCCCGCTGGGCCGGGCGGGCGTCACCGGCGCGCTGGCGGCACGCCGGCCCGTCGGGGTCGTCACCTGCGTCACCTCGTACAACAACCCCTGGGCCAACCCGGCCGGCAAGGTCGCCCCGGCCCTCGCGATGGGCAACACGGTGGTGGTGAAACCGGCCCCGCAGGACCCGCTGTCGGTGTACCGGATGGCGGAGGCGCTTCAGGTGGCCGGCGTGCCGCGCGGGGTGGTGAACGTGGTCTCCGGCCGGTCGGCCTCGGTCGGCGAGGCGGCGGTGGAGTCGCCGGACGTCGACATGGTGAGCTTCACCGGCTCCACGGCCGTCGGGCAGCGCATCGCCGAGGTGTGCGGCCGGCACATGAAACGCCAGTTGATGGAACTGGGCGGCAAGGGCGCGGCCCTCGTCTTCGACGACGCCGACCTCCGCTCGGCCGTCGCCGGCATCGGCACCACCTTCTCCTTCTACAGCGGCCAGATCTGCACGGCGCCGACGCGGGTACTGGCCCAGCGGGGCGTGTACGACCGACTGGTCGAGCAACTCGCTTCCTACGCGCGCCGCTTGAAGGTCGGCGACCCGAGAGAGCCGGACACGGTCGTGGGCCCGGTGATCTCCGCGGCCCACCGGCAGCGCGTCGAGTCGTACGTCGAACTCGGCCGCAAGGAAGGCGCGGTGCTCGTGACAGGCGGCGAACGCCCCCCGTCCGACCGGGGCTTCTACGTCGCCCCGACCCTCCTGGCCGACTGCACCAACGACATGCGGGTGGCCCGCGAGGAGATCTTCGGCCCGGTCGTCGTGGTCGCCCCCTTCGACGACGAGGAGGAGGGCGTCGCCCTCGCCGACGACAGCGACTACGGCCTGATCGACTACGTCTGGTCCGGCGACGTCGCCAGGGCCTTCCGGGTGGCCGCACGCCTGCGCGCGGGCGGCGTCGGCGTGAACACCGTCGCCCGCAACATGGAGGCCCCCTTCGGCGGCTTCAAGAAGAGCGGCGTAGGCCGCGACGTCGGCTCCTACGCCCTGCACGCCTACGGGGAGGTACAGACGATCGTCTGGCCGGGGTGAACCGGCCCCCGCAGCCACGCGCCCGTGCCCGCGCCCGGGGGGCTTCAATCCCTTACACCAGTCCGGCCTCGGACAGGCGTTGCCAAGCCGTCTGGACGTGGGTCTCCGTGAAGAGGCGCTCTTTCCGGTGATTCCACGCCCTGATGCATGCCGTTACCGTCTCGGCGAGGATGTCACGCAGGTTGCGCACGTGCGTGAAGTGGAACAGCCGTCGTTCCCCAACGTTCATCACAAGAGCCGAGTAGACCACATATGCGACTGCCGACGTCAGCTGCTTGCCCGTCAACCATGCTCCACGCCAACGAACTTGACGGGCACGACAACGACAACGGCAAAGGTCCGGGCATGGGGGTGACGAGCGTCTACTGCTTCCGTGATCCGCAAGGTGTGACCTCGGGGCGACTACATCGACCGGCTTCGCTTCACCCCTGGGCAACGGGAGCCGACCTCACGGTGGGGGGCCGCTTCTTTGTTCCGGTTCCCCGGTGACGAGTCCACCGCGCCGGTTCCTCACTTGTCGTGAACTCGCCGGTCGGATGCCGGCCGCGAAGGAGGGGGCGTGAGCGAGATCAGCGTGCCGGACGGATGGACGGATGGCAGACAGTACGCTGAATCCAGCGGGATCGGGCCCGCAGCACAGTGTCCGGGAGGTGCTTCGTGACGGCTGAGATGGTAGCCCCGGCGTGGATGCATGAGCAGATCACGGCGGAGGAGTACGAGTCCTGGTCCGAGGAGCAGTGCACCGGTATCGAGATCGTGGACGGCATGGTCGTCGTGAGTCCGAGCGCGTCCAAGCGGCGCAATCGGCTGGCCCGGATCCTGGCGAACGCCCTGGACGCCGCCGCGGGCGCGGAGTGGAACGCCGACACGGACTTCGACGTCCGACTTCAGGACGTCCCGCTCACCAATCGCCGCCCAGACGTCGTCGTGTACCGCGCGGACACGATCGACATCACCCCCACCCGCCCTGAGCACGTGCTGCTGGTCGCGGAGGTGGTGTCACCAGGCTCGGAGACCACCGACCGGATCGTTAAGGTCGATCAGTACGCCAAGGCGGGCATCGGCTTCTACTGGCGGATCGAGCAGGCCGCAACAGGCGTTCCTCTCGTGTACACCTACGTTCTCGACCCCGCGACGAAGACCTACCGGGACGGAGACGTGTTCACCGGCGTCCTCAAGGCAGTGGCTCCCTTTCCTGTGGAGATCGACCTCGGCCAGGTCTGACCCACACACTCCTCAGCAGTCGGCAGCACGTGAGCCATGCGTGAGCGGACGGCCCGATACAGGGCGGCACGAGCCGGATCAGAGGGCTCGCCGTGGGGTTCTGACCAGGGGAAACAGCATCGGCCGGCAGCGCCGAGCACCCCCCGGCAAGGATTTGATCCCACTCCTTGAGCGGGTGTCGCAGGTCCGAACCCTGCCGGGGCACCAGTCAGGAATCCTGTCCTGCTGCCGTCGTTCATCAGTCCAGATCGACCCGCACCGTCAGCTGCCCCACCCCGACCCTGCGCACCACCGCGCTGTTGAACCGGGGCAGGGCCCGCAGGCGGGCGGCGGTGTCGTCGTCGGGCAGGAGGTGGGCCGTGCCGGTGTGCCAGCGGCCCCGGACGCGCACCCGGACCCGCGGGTCGGCCTTGATGTTGCGCACGTACTGGGACCGCTCCCCGAACTCCGACACCAGCCAGAACGCGTCACCGACCCGGCGGCCGCCGACCGGAGTGCGGCGGGGCAGGCCGGAGGCGCGGCCCGTGGTCTCCAGCAGGGTCTGGCCCGGCATCCGGCGCATCACGGCGTTGAGCCTGCGCTGGAAGGCGCGGACGGTCCGGTACTTCGTCTCGGCGTCGCGGGGCATGGTTTCCGGATCTCCTCTCGTGCGGCGGCGACGGTGTTCTTCAATGTCTCCTGACGAAAACTCGAACGGTTCGCGGCACCGCGAACGTTCCTGTACGAGGGACGGTGCGCCCATGCGGGTCGTGACCTGGAACCTGTGGTGGCGTTTCGGCCCCTGGGCGGAGCGGCAGAAGGCGATCCGCACGGTGCTGCGGGAACTGCGGCCGGACGTGGTGGGACTCCAGGAGGTGTGGGCCGCCGACGGCGAGAACCTCGCCGAATGGCTGGCCGGTGAGCTCGGCCTGCACTGGACCTGGGCCGCCTCGCCCGCCTCCGACCGCTGGCAGCGGCGCATCGGCCGAACCGGCGTGGAGGTCGGCAACGCGGTGCTCAGCCGCTGGCCGGTCGTGGACCGCGCGGTGCTGCGCCTGCCGGCCCCCGAGGAGGTCGACGACGGCCGGCTCGCCCTGTACGCCCGGCTGGCCGCGCCCGGCCACGAGGTGCCCTTCTTCACCGTGCACCTGACGTCCGGCCGGGACGCCTCCGCCGTGCGCGGCGAACAGGTCACCGCCCTCGCCCGCTTCGTCGCCGCCCACCGCGCCGGCACCGGCTTCCCGCCCATCGTCACCGGCGACTTCAACGCCCCGCCCGACTCCGCCGAGATCCGCCGCTTCACCGGCCGTGGCGCGGCGCCCGCCGTGCCCGGCCAGGTCTTCACCGACGCCTGGGACCACGCCGAACCCGCCGCTCCGTGCGCCACCTGGGGCGCGGGCAACCCGTACGTCGAGTCCGGCCCCGGCATCCGTATCGACTACGTCCACGTCGGCGCGCCCGCCGGACCCGCAGGCACCGGCGCCGTACGGCACGCGCGGCGGGCCGGCCACGGCCCGGTCGACGGGGTCTGGCCCTCCGACCACGCGGCGGTCGTCGCCGACGTCACCGCCCGGTGACGGGTATCAGGGGAGCGCGGGTCTTCACCGCCCGGAGCAGCGCGGTGAAGGCGGCGGGGCTGGTGGTGAGGACGGTCCGGGGCGGGGCGGCGCGGTCGGTGAGGTGTATGGCAGCCGGGGTGGCGGATATGTGGACACAGGCGTCGCCTTCCTGGCAGTAGGACGACTTCTGCCAGTGGTACGGGGACATGTCTCGGCTCCTTCACAGGTTCTGGGCGATCGAATGGATCAGATCCCGGGACTTCTCGGGGGTCAGGGCGGTGGCTTCTACGATGTCCAGCAGGCTTCGGTACTTGTCCAGCAGGGCCTCGGCATCGAGGAGTACCGGGCCGTGGAACTGGTCGAGTTGAGCGGTGTCGAGTTCCGGGACGGCGCCGTACAGGTAGTTGATGGACTGGCCTGATCCCGGAAACGCCCCGACGTCGAAGGGGAGTACGCGGATGGTGATGTGCTCCCGCTCGCTCATGTCGAGCAGATGACGCAGTTGGGCGCGGGCCACGCTCCGGCCGCCGACGCGCATGTGCAGGGCGGCCTCATGCACGGTGGTGCGGTACGGGGTCGGGTCGGCACCGTACAGCACACCCTGCCGTTTGATTCGGTGCGAGACGCGGTGCTCGACCTCGGGTGGGGTGGGCGCGGGGATGACGTGCCGGAAGATCTCACGCGCGTGGTCGGCGGTCTGGAGCAGCCCTGGCATGTGCGACGTGTAGGCGGTGCGTACGGCGATGGCGTGGTGCTCCAGTTCGGCGAGATCCAGGAAGCCGCAGGGCAGGACCTCGCGGTACGACTCCCACCAGCCGGGTGTCTTGTCGGTCGCCAGGTCGATCAGTGCGGCGATGAACGTCTGGTCCGGGCAGGAGTAGATGCGGGCCAGGGCTCGGATGCGCTGCGGACTGACTCCGAACCTGCCCGACTCCACGTTGCTGAGCTGCCCTTGGCTCGTGCCGAGCGCGCGAGCGGCCTCTGTGGCGGTCATGCCCGCGCGCTCGCGCATCTTGCGCAGCTCCACGGCGAGCCGGAGACGGCGGGCCGTCATCGGCGGTCTTGCGGGCATGTGCGCTCCTCTTGAACGTGTGTTCCATTGGCGGGTCACTCATGCGAGGGAAGTCGTGCGGGGTATCTCCAGATTCCGCAAATGACATTTGCCGAGCCTCTATTTTGATCCTCAGGAGCCCGCCCGGAAGCGCACCGCGGGACGCCGCGGCAGAGACACCAGGCACCCGTTCAACTCCCCTCAGAGACCGGAGAATTCCGTTGGCCACCGTATCCCCGTCCTGGAACTACACCCTGCATCTTCCGCACGATCCGCGCGCACCGGGAATCGCGCGGGGTGCGCTCAGGCTGATTCTGGCCGCGCACGAGATGCCCGAACTCGCCCCCACCGCGGAGCTGGTGGCGGCGGAACTGCTGGCCAACTCCCACTGCCACACCAAGGGCCCCTACGCCCTCCGGCTCCGCTGCGCCGAGCCCGGCCGCCTCCGGGTGACCGTATGGGACACCGACCCCCGCGTCCCGCCCGGCTTCTCGAACGCGGGCACCCCGGTACCCCCACCGGAGGCCGAGCACGGCCGCGGCCTGCCCCTGGTGCGGGCCTGCGCGGACGCGTGGGGCGCGACGGTGCTCCGCAGGCCGGACGCATCGAGCGCCGGCAAGCTGCTGTGGGCCGAGTGCGAAGCGGGGACGGCGGCGTGGTGACCAGAGCCATACTGGGAGGCGGAGCGATGCCCGTTCGTCAGGAGCTGATCATGAGCGCACAGCCCGAACACGGCTGGGGAACGATGCCGCTGCCCGCGATCCGGACCGTGGACGACCTGCGCACTGCGCTCAGCCGCTACGGCTTTCCCGGTGATCGGGAGCGGTTCGAGGAGGAGCTGGCGGCTGCCATAGGAGCCGCCTCGGCCAACGACTTCGCGGGCGCCGCAGCGGTGGTCCGGTCTTACCGGCACCGAGTCCTGATCAGGAACTCGCCCGAGATCATGACCGCTCTGGAAGACGCGCGAGCCAAAGGGGGCGGCGCGTGACCGGAGTCCCGTTGGAGGAGGCCGAGCCTGCCAGGAAGGCGTTCGGCGACCTGACGGAGGGGGAACGGGACGTCGTCCGGGACGCGCTCGCGACGATCAGCGGTGATCCGGCGGTGGGACGCGAGATCCCGGGCTGGCGGCCTCCGTCCGTGGAGTACACGTACACCACACCCCTCGCCCGTGACTCGGCCGAGGCAATCACGGTCGTGTACACGCATACGCCTGGCATGGGAGTGACGGTCGTCTACTATTTCCGTGATCCACAGGTGGTGGACTGAGTCACGCCCCGCGACCCGCAACCTCATCGGACTCCATGCGGGGTCAGCCGCCGACGATCCCCGGCCCGTCGGCAGGCGAACACTTGGCCGCCACATCCGCGAGATCCCGCTTCACCTTCGCGGCCAGCTCATCGCTGAGATTGATCTCCGCCGTCGTGGGGTCCGGGTCCGGGTACTCGGGTACGCCGTTCTTCCGGAAGCAGGCCGTGATCTGCCGGGCCGTCTCGACCTCGTCGGCGGAGGCCCGGGCCTGAGCGGTGCCGGGCAGCTTGCTCCGGCACTTGTCCTCGGCGGCCAGCTGCTTTGCCGCACCTGCCGTGGCGGCCTTGTCCTTGTCGACCCGGAGATGGCCGCTGTCGGTGACCTCCAGGGCCAGGCCGTGCTTCTCCAGACACCGGTAGTAGGCCACTTCCTGCGCATCGGCGGCGGACGCGCTCGGCGCCGCGCCCTGGGCATCGCCCGAGGCGGAGCAGCCGGCCGAGAGGGCGCCCGCGATCAGGGCGGTCAGCAGGAGCTGTGTTCTTCGACGGGCAGACGGCATCGCAACTCCATTCAGTGACAGGGGGATTGACGCAGACAGCGCAACAGCGGAAACCGCAACCTATGGCATGGCCGGTGTGCGCAGCCAGGGCTTGTCGGTCCTTCGGAGCCGTCGCGGGAAATCTTGGTTGCCCGGGGTGCGACACGAAGCGATGATCCCTGTCATGTTCGATGCTGCGTCCACGGGTTCCGGGCTACGGCCGTATCCCAAGATCTCCGCGAGCGGAGCGGTCGGCGTATCCGGGGGCCGGGAGTGGGTCGCGGCGGAAAAGGTGCACGGAGCGCACTTCGCGGTGGTGTGCGACGGCACGGGAATTCATCCGGCGAAGCGGCGTGAACTGCTGGAGGACGACGCGCTGGACGGCTTCTTCGGCGTGAGCAGAATCTGGCCGGAGCTGGCGGTGGCGGCGGCCCGTGTCGCCTCCGCGCTGCGCGGTGTGGGGGATGACGGCGCGGTGGTGACGATCTACGGCGAGCTGGCCGGGGGACGTTACCCGCACCCGGACGTTCCCGCTGTTGCCGGGGCCGAGCCGGTGCAGACGGGCGTGTGGTACGCGCCGGGGCTGCACTGGCTTCCGTTCGACGCGTCGGTCGAGAAGACCGGGGGACGCCGCTGGGTCTCCGACCGCGCGCTGCGCGAAGCCGCGGCGGCCGCGGGGCTCGTCTGCCCTCCCACGCTCGGGCACGGCGCGCTGAACAAGCTCCAGGAACTGCCCTGCGCCTTCCCCACGAGAGTTCCGGCGCTCTTCGGACTGCCCGAACTGGCGGACAACCTCGCCGAGGGCTACGTCCTCAAACCGGCCGGTGAGTGGCTGGAGGCGGATTCCGCGGGCACGGGCACGCGTCCGGTGGCCAAGGTGAAGCAGAAGTCCTTTGCGGAGGACGAGAGGTTCGACGGCGCACGTCCCTGTCTGCCGCCACCGCAGGGAGCGGCCGGAGTTCCCTCCTGGCTCCTGGCCCACGCCTCGGCACTCCTCACGCCCGCTCGCGCGGCCGCCGTGGTCAGCAAGCTTGGTCCGCGCACTCCGGTGGACGCCGTGGCCGAGGAGATCACCCGGGATGTCTCGGAAGACCTCGCCGAAGAGCTGGGCGGCCTGGAGGACGCGCTCCTGCGCTCCCTGGAACGAGCGCTTCTGAAGGGAGCGCGCTCCCTGGCGGTGTTCGACGCCGAGGACCGTCTTCCCTCCCGGAGAGCCAGGGGAGGCACACGGTGACGACAGCGGGCAGTCGCCTCGGGGGAAGGCGCGGCGGACAGAAGGCATCGGCCAGGTGCAGCGGGTCGTAGGCATCGGGCAGGGGGCAGCGGGTCGTAGGCATCGGCCGGGTGCAGCGGGGCGTAGGCCGCCGGCCTCAGCGACCGCGCACAGCACCGGGCACAGCACCGCGCCCGCCGATGCCGACCGGTCGGTATCGACATTCACGTCGCGCGCCGGTACAGATACCGCATGCGCATCGCCGTCACGATCTTCCTCACCGACGAGACCATCGCCCCCGTCCGGCTCGCCCGCGAGCTGGAACGGCGCGGCTTCGCCGGGCTGTATCTGCCCGAGCACACCCACATCCCCGTCGAGCGGACCACCCCCTACCCGGCGGGCGGCGAGCTGCCGCCCGAGTACGGCCGCACCCTCGACCCGTTCGTCGCCCTCGGCCAGGCGGCGGCGGTGACCGAGCGCCTCGGCCTGGGCACCGGCATCACGCTGGTCGCCCAGCACGATCCCATCGACCTGGCCAAGCAGATCGCGACCCTGGACCACCTGTCCGGCGGCCGGTTCACCCTCGGCCTCGGCTTCGGCTGGAACGTCGAGGAGGCCGCCGACCACGGGGTGCGGTGGCGCACGCGGCGCGAGCTGGTGCGCGACCGGATGGCCCTGATGCGGGCCCTGTGGGCGCCGGAACCGACCGCCTACGAGGGGGAGTTCGGCAGCGTGCGGGCCTCCTTCGCGCACCCCAAGCCGGTGCGGGAGCCGCGCGGCCCGGTCACCGGCCCGCGCACGCTCGTCGGCGGGGCGGCCGGCCCGAAGCTGTTCGCGCACATCTGCGAGTACGCCGACGGGTGGCTGCCCATCGGCGGGCGCGGCCTGTCCGAGTCGCTGCCCGCGCTGCGGTCCGCCTGGGCCGACGCCGGCCGCGACCCGGCCGCCCTCCAGGTCGTCCCGTACGCCGTCCACCCCACCCCGGGCAAGCTCGCGCACTACGCCGAGCTCGGCATCGAGGAGGTCGTGGTGCAGCTGCCGCCGGCGGGGGAGGCGGAGGTCCTCCGGGCGCTGGACGGGTACGCGGCGCATTTGTGACCGACGGGTACTGCCCCCACCCCCGCTGGACAGCCAAGGCGCCTCCGTATGCTCGGAGGATGACGACTTCCGCGGCGAACTCGGGAACCGGCCCCACCGAGAACTCCATGCGTCGCGCCCTGAAACGCGCCCGCGACGGCGTCGCCCTCGACGTCTCCGAGGCGGCCGTACTGCTCCAGGCCCGCGGCGAGGCCCTCCAGGACCTCGCCGCGTCGGCCGCCCGGGTCCGCGACGCGGGCCTCGAGGCGGCGGGCCGGCCCGGCGTCATCACGTACTCCAAGAGCGTCTTCGTGCCCCTCACCCGGCTGTGCCGGGACAAGTGCCACTACTGCACCTTCGTCACCGTCCCCGGCAAGCTCCGCCGCGCCGGGCACGGCATGTTCATGTCCCCCGACGAGGTGCTCGACGTCGCCCGCAAGGGCGCCGCCCTCGGCTGCAAGGAAGCCCTGATCACCCTCGGCGACAAGCCCGAGGACCGCTGGCCCGAGGCGCGCGAGTGGCTCGACGCGCACGGCTACGACGACACCATCGCCTACGTCCGCGCGATCTCCATCCGCATCCTGGAGGAGACGGGCCTGCTGCCCCACCTCAACCCCGGCGTGATGACGTGGACCGACCTCCAGCGCCTGAAGCCCGTCGCGCCGAGCATGGGCATGATGCTGGAGACCACGGCGACCCGCCTGTGGTCCGAGCCCGGCGGCCCCCACCACGGCTCCCCGGACAAGGAACCGGCCGTGCGCCTGCGCGTCCTGGAGGACGCCGGCCGCTCCTCGGTCCCGTTCACCTCCGGCGTCCTCATCGGCATCGGCGAGACGTACGAGGAGCGGGCCGAGTCGCTGTTCGCGCTGCGGAAGGTCTCCCGCGCCTACCACGGCATCCAGGAACTGATCATCCAGAACTTCCGCGCCAAGCCGGACACCGCCATGCGCGGCATGCCCGACGCCGAGCTGGACGAGCTGGTCGCCACGGTCGCCGTGGCCCGGCACATCATGGGCCCGGCGGCCTGCCTCCAGGCGCCGCCCAACCTGGTCGACGACGAGTACGAGCGCCTCATCGGCGCCGGCATCGACGACTGGGGCGGGGTCAGCCCGCTCACCATCGACCACGTCAACCCCGAACGCCCCTGGCCGCGGATCGAGGAGCTGACCCGGCGCTCCGAGGCGGCCGGTTTCCAGTTGCGGGAGCGCCTGTGCGTCTACCCGGAGTTCGTGCGGCGCGGCGAGCCCTGGCTGGACCCGCGGCTGCTCCCGCACGTGCGGGCGCTGGCCGACCCGGAGACGGGACTGGCCCGCCCCGAGGCACTCCCGGAGGGGCTGCCGTGGCAGGAGCCCGAGGAGGCGTTCGTCTCCTCCGGGCGCACCGACCTGCACGCGTCCATCGACACCGAGGGCCGCACCGCCGACCGCCGCGAGGACTTCGACGAGGTGTACGGCGACTGGGGCGCCCTGCGCGAGGCGGCCGCGCCCGGGATGGCGCCGGAGCGCATCGACACCGACGTGCGGGCGGCGCTGGCGACGGCGGCCGACGACCCGACCCGGCTGACGGACGCGGAGGCCCTCGCCCTGCTGCACGCGGACGGTCCCGCGCTGGACGCCCTGTGCCGCGTAGCGGACGACGTGCGCGCCTCGGCGGTCGGCGACAAGGTGACGTACATCGTCACCCGCAACATCAACTTCACCAACGTCTGCTACACCGGCTGCCGCTTCTGCGCCTTCGCGCAGCGCCGCACCGACGCCGACGCCTACACGCTCTCCCTCCAGCAGGTCGCGGACCGGGCGCAGCAGGCGTGGGAGGTGGGCGCGGTGGAGGTCTGCATGCAGGGCGGCATCCACCCGGACCTGCCGGGCACCGCGTACTTCGACATCGCGAAGGCGGTCAAGGAACGGGTCCCGGGCATGCACGTGCACGCCTTCTCCCCGATGGAGGTCGTCAACGGCGCCACCCGGACGGGCCTGTCGATCCGTGAGTGGCTCACGGCCGCGAAGGAGGCCGGCCTCGACTCGATCCCCGGCACCGCGGCGGAGATCCTCGACGACGAGGTCCGCTGGGTGCTCACCAAGGGGAAGCTGCCGACGGCGACCTGGATCGAGGTGATCACCACGGCGCACGAGCTGGGCATCCGCTCGTCCTCGACGATGATGTACGGGCACGTGGACCAGCCGCGGCACTGGCTCGGCCACCTGCGCACCCTGGCCGGCATCCAGCAGCGCACCGGCGGCTTCACGGAGTTCGTGACGCTCCCCTTCATCCACACCAACGCGCCGGTGTACCTGGCGGGCATCGCCCGCCCCGGCCCGTCGACGCGGGACAACCGCGCGGTCACCGCCATGGCCCGCCTCCTGCTGCACCCCTGGATCCCCAACATCCAGACCAGCTGGGTGAAGCTCGGCGCCGAGGGCGCGGCGGAGATGCTCCGCTCCGGCGCGAACGACCTGGGCGGCACCCTGATGGAGGAGACCATCTCGCGCATGGCGGGCTCGTCGTACGGCTCCTACAAGTCGGTGCGGGACCTGATCGCGGTCGCCGAGGCGGCGGGCCGCCCGGCCCGCCCCCGCACCACGCTGTACGGCGAGGTCCCCGAGGAGCGGCAGCGGGCGGCCGCCGCCTCGGACGGCCACCTGCCCGAGCTGCTGCCGGTGCTGGACTGAGCAGCGGGCACCGCAGGGGCCGGTACGATGATCCGACCCTCGTGCGAGGGGGGATCCGTAGCTGAGGAGATGCGTGCCCGTGCCAGCCCCGAAGGTCTGGGTGACCGGTCTGACGGTGGGAGCGATAGCCGTGGTCGCCGCCCTGACCGTACAGGCGGACCGCGGCGCGCATCCGTCGGCCGCGGCGGACGCACGGCCGTCCGCCTCGGCGTCGGCCAAGGCGCACGCCACCGCCAGGCCCACCGCCTCCGCGGCGCCGGCTGCGGTGCCGGACGGCTCCGGCACCGGCCGCCGGATCGTCTACTCCCTCGGCGACAAGCGGGTCTGGCTGATCGACGCGAGCGACGCGCCGCGCCGCACGTTCGCGGTGTGGCCCGGCACGGTGAGCCCGGCTCCCGGCAGCTATACGGTCGGCGTGCGCACCCGGGGCGTCATCACCGGCTCGGACGGCGTGAAGATCGAGCACATCGTGTACTTCGCCGTGCAGTCCGGCGTCAACATCGCCTTCTCCAACGCGGTGGACGGCTCCTCGCCGCCGCCCGCGTCGGGCGCGCAGACCGGCGGCATCCGGATGCGCACGGCGGACGGCGCGGCCCTGTGGACGTTCGGCTCGGCGGGCACCAGGGTCACGGTCGTCGAGTAGCCTCCCGGCCGCCGGACGGCAGCTGGATCACCAGCAGCACGACCCCGCTGATCAGGAACACCCGCGTCGCGGCCGTCAGCCCGTTCCAGTCCTCCGACTGCCACATCGCGAACCACTCCCCGCCGACCGCGACGAACCCGGCGCCGAAGAGCAGCATCAGCATCAGCAGACCGTAGGTGGAGATCCGCCGCGCGCGGTCGTGGTCCCGGCGCGCCCAGTACCACGTACCGGCGATCAGGGCCGGCGCGGCAGCGGTCTCCCACACGATGATCGCGACGTACACGGCGTCCTGGACCCCGTGGCCGGTGATCGCCCGCCACATCAGGCCGTCGTCCTTGAACGTGGTGTCCATGGCCAGCACGTGCCGCACGAACTGCCGGTTGGTGCCGAAGTCCGTGATGTTGCCGAACGCGACGAGCGCCGTGTAGAGCGCCACCGTCGCGGTGAGGAGAGCGGCGGTGAGGGGGAGCGCCCGTGAGGCGGGGGTTGCGCCAGTGGTTGCGGACATACGGGCCTCCTTCCCGCCCGCGGGGGCCGTCTCCCGTACACATCGAGCCAGAACGGCGCGCGGGCGGCCGCCCTGGGCCGGGCTCGGCGGGCACGAGGGCGGCGCGCGCCGCGGAAGCACCCCGTGATGGGGCCGCCCCGGCCGCTTCCCGCGCAGCGGTGCGCGGACCGTTGCGCGGCCTCAACCGACCGTTCCCGTTCGATTACAGTGCTGAACCGTACGGGCGGGTAACGGGCGGGGAGGTCTTGGTGGGTGCGACAGCCGGCGCCGTCTGGGGCCGTACCGAACAGCAGGACTTCCGCAGCCGGGTGCGCGGGGCGCTGCTCGGGGCGGCGGTCGGCGACGCGCTGGGCTCGCCCGTCGACCGGCTCGGCATCGAGGAGATCCGCGCGGCGCACGGGCCGGACGGCCTCTTCGACCTCGCCCCCGGCTACGGGCGGCGCGGCGCCGTCACCCACCTCACGCAGCTGACCCTGTTCTCCGTCGACGGGCTGATCCGCGCCCAGGTGCGCCGCGACACCGGCGCCTGGCATCCGCCGACCGACCTGCACCGGGCGTACCTGCGCTGGGCGGCCACCCAGCGCGACTGGGGGCCCGACCTGCGCCGCGAGGAGGACGGCTGGCTGGCGCGGGAGGAATGGCTGTACGCGCGCCGGGCACCGACCCGGACTCTGCTGCTCGGGCTCGGCGACGACCGGATGGGCACGCTGGAGGCGCCGAAGAACCCGGACGCGCTGGGGCCGGAGGCGGTCGCCCGTTCCGTGCCCTTCGGGCTGCTCGTGGGCTGGGAGCCGCAACTGGTCGTGCAGCTCGCCGTGGAGTGCGCCGCGCAGACCCACGGCCATCCGACGGCCGTCCTGGCGGCGGGCGCCTACGCCGTGATCGTGCACGGGCTGGCCCGCGGCGACAGCCTCGACGGGGCGGTGCAGCGGGCGCTCGCGCTGCTGTCCGTGCGGCCGGGGCACCAGCCGGTGTCGGACGCGCTGCAGCACGCGCTGGGCGCGGTCCGCCAGGGCATGCCCGCGCCGGCGCGGGTGGCCGGGCTGGCCGCGGACGGCACGGCGGACGGGGTGCTGGCCGCCTCCGTGTACTGCGCGCTGGTCGGGGAGGACGTCCGGCACGGCCTGTGCCTGGCGGTCAACCACGACGGCCCCTCCGGGGCGACCGGCGCCATGACCGGCGGCCTGCTGGGCGCCCTGCACGGCGAGACGGCCCTCCCGCCGGCCTGGCTGGCCGAGCTGGAGGGCCGTCCCACGATCCTGGAGCTGGCGGACGACTTCGCCATGGAGATGACCCAGGGCCCCGCCCTGCACGGCCCGGCCGGCTCGTCCCCCGGTTGGCTGACCCGGTATCCGCGGGCGTAGGCCCCGGGCCGCCTGCGCCCGGGCCGCCTGCCCCTGGACCGTTGGCCAGCCGACCCGCCTGCCCCAGACCCGCCGGCCCTTCGGCCCTCGGATCAGTCCTTCACCGCCGTCCTGCTCACCGCGTCCTCGCCCTCGCCCTCGCCCACCGGCGCCGGTACGGCGGCCGCGGTGGCCGCGTCCCCGTCCGAGTTGACGCGGTCGATGATCGCGAGCCGGGCCGGGGTGTCCTCCGGCTTCAGGTAGCCGATGAGGATGTAGAGGACCAGGGAGACCGCGAGCGGCACCGAGACCTGGTACTGGAGCGGCACGCCGCCGTCGACGTTCCAGTTGATCGGGTAGTTGACCAGCCAGAACGCGAGCAGGCCCAGCGCCCAGCTGGTGAGCGCCGCCGTCGGGCCGGAGCGCCGGAAGGGCCGCAGCAGGCCGAGCATCATCGGGATGGCCATGGGGCCCATCAGGCCCGCGACCCACTTGATGACGACGGTGATGATGTCCTTGAACGTCGGCGAGTTGACCTGCGTGGCCGCCGCCATCGACAGTCCGAGGAAGACGACCGTGGCCACGCGGGCCGCGATCAGGCCCGACCGCTCGCTCCACTGCCGGGCCCTGGCCGACAGCACGGGCGCGCAGTCCCGGGTGAAGACGGCCGCGATCGCGTTGGCGTCGGAGGAGCACATGGCCATGGTGTGCGAGAAGAAGCCGACGATGACCAGGCCCAGCAGCCCGTGCGGCAGCAGCTGTTCGGTCATCAGGCCGTAGGAGTCGGAGCCGTCCGGCTTCTGCGCCTGCACCAGCAGCGGCGACATCCACATCGGGAAGAACAGCACGACCGGCCAGACCAGCCACAGCACCGCCGACAGCCGCGCCGACCGCTCGGCCTCGCGTGCGCTGCCCGTCGCCATGTAGCGCTGGGCCTGGTTGAGCATGCCGCCGTTGTACTCGAAGAGCTTGATGAACAGGAAGGCCAGCAGGAACACCGTGCCGTACGGGCCGACCAGCGGCTTTCCGTGCCCGTGCAGGGCGGGTTCGTCCCAGGCGCCGAGGAAGCCGATGCCCTTGTCGTTCAGCTTCAGCACGACCGCGACGAACATCGAGATGCCGGCCAGCAACTGGATGACGAACTGGCCCAGTTCGGTCAGCGCGTCCGCCCACAGGCCGCCGATCGTGCAGTACACGGCCGTGATCGCGCCCGTGATGAGGATGCCCTGGTTCAGGCTGATGCCGGTGAAGACCGACAGCAGCGTCGCGATGGCCGCCCATTTCGCGCCCACGTCCACGATCTTCAGCAGCATCCCGGACCAGGCCAGCGCCTGCTGCGTCTTGAGGTCGTAGCGGTTCTTCAGGTACTCCAGCGGCGAGGCGACGTGCAGCCGCGAGCGCAGCCGGTTGATCCGGGGCGCGAACAGTTTCGAGCCGATGGCGATGCCCAGCGCGATCGGGAAGGACCACGTCACGAAGGACGTCACGCCGTAGGTGTAGGCGATGCCCGCGTAGCCGGTGAACATCACCGCGCTGTAGCCCGACATGTGGTGCGAGATGCCGGACAGCCACCACGGCATCTTCCCGCCCGCGGTGAAGAAGTCGCCGACGCTGTCCACGCGTTTGTGCGACCAGACGCCGATGGCCACCATCACGCCGAAGTAGCCGATGAGCACGGCCCAGTCGAGACTGTTCATGTGCCCCCTTCCAGGGTCCGCCTTGTGAACTCCGCTCAGCTGGTTGGCACTTCGCCTGAGCGGGGTAGGGGCGTGGCAGGCCGTGAGAGGCCGCGAAGTGCCCGCTCATCGTGGGTTCGGTCACGCGGACACGACAAGCGAGTGGAAGGTCAAGAGCAGGCAAAAATGTTCTGCGACCTGACCTGGGTTCACCTATATGAACAATCGATCTTGGCTGGATCCTGACTGGGGAGGCTCCTCAGCGCATCAGCTCCCCGGCGTTGACGAGCAACGACTGCCCGGTGATCGCCCGTGCCCGGTCGGAGGCCAGGAACACGGCCGCGTCCGCCACGTCCCCGTCCGTCGCGAGGTCGGGCAGCGCCGTCCGCTCCGTCAGCCGGGCCAGCACCTCGTCGTCCGGCACCCCTTCGGCCCGCGCCGTCGACCGCACGAACGCCCGCACCGGCGGCCCCCACATCCAGCCCGGCAGCACGGTGTTGACCCGGATCCGGTACGGGCCGAGTTCGCGGGCGAGCGAGTACATCGCGCTCGTCAGCGCGCCCTTCGAGGCCGCGTACGCCGCCTGCCGCACCTGCGTCGGCGCGGCCACCGACGACTGCGTCCCGATGAACACCACCGAGCCGCCGCGCTCCTTCAGGGCCGGCAGGCACGCCCGCGTCATCCGCAGCGTCCCCAGCAGGTTCACGTCCAGGACGGCCTGCCAGGCCGCGAAGTCCGCGTCCTCCAGCCCGCCGAAGTGCCGGTCGAGGGCGGCCACGTGCACGACCGCGTCGATCCGGCCGAACCGCGCCCGCGCGAGCGCCGCCAGCGCCGCGCACTGCGCCTCGTCGGTGATGTCGGCCGCCCGGTACGCCGTGTGCGCCCCGCCCGGATCCGCCTCCGCGGCGCTCTCGGCGAGGTTCGCCTCCGTCCGCGCGCCGAGCACGGCGTTCCCGCCGTCGCGCACCACCGCCGCCGCGACCTGGCGGCCGAGTCCGGCGCCGACTCCCGACACGACGACGGTCTTGCCCGCGAGCAGTGACATCCGGTGCCTCCCGGGGTCTGGCTCTCATCTGACGGAGCGTCAGAGTAGGCGGGCCGGCAGGAGGACGGAAGGGGAGCGCCATGGCCGAGGACGCCCGCAGCGACGTGTACGCCGAACCGGCCGCTGCGCGTCGACGGACGCCTGCTTCCGGGCCGGCGGCTACTGGCGGGCGGTCGGGGTCTCCATGGGGCCGGCCTCGTTCAAGTGCGCCCCTCAACTGTCCGAGTACGCCGCTCAGCATGCCGGTGATCCGGCATCATGACCTTCATGGCGGACGAAATGGACCTGCGGGCGGCAACGGCGGCATTCGACCGGAGCGGCGCGCCGGAGTGCACCGCATCCTCGGCGGCCTCGTCGACGCCGGCGCCGGACGCCCCGCGCTGATGCCGCCCCAGGACCTCGCCGCTGCGCTCGCGACCGAGTTCACCGGCGGCACCCCGGGCCCCGATGCCTGACCGCACCGAAGTCCCGTTCTGCGCTCCCATGTCGACGCGGCGGGCGGCCCGGAACGCGTCGACGACGGTCCCGACACAGCGCCGTCCAAGCGGATCCTGAGAGCCCATCCCGCCTACCGCGAGGTCGTGGACGGCCGCGATGCCATCGGGCTTCCCGGCCTGGACGCCTTGCGCGTCACCTGTCCCCACCTCGACGCCTGGTCGAAGCGTCCGGAATCCGGATCCGGCACGAGAGACGGCTCCGCCCGACAGCCGGCACAGGCTGGTGCGCATCCGGCCCGGGTACGCGGGGGGTGCAATGCCGCGAGCGCGAAGGCGCTGTGCCGTGGCGTCACGGAAGCCGGGGAACCCGCGGACCGCGCCGAGCGCACCGCGAGGGTCCTGCCCGAGGCTGTCACCCGGTTCGCCAGGAGGCTGCCGGGCGGCTCACCGCAGCTCGTCCACGTACCGGTCCGTCCCGGGCACCGTGGGGATGAACGGTGCGACGAGCTGTACATCGCCCAGCCCCGAAGCGGCCACTGCCGTATCCAGGTCCGCGAAGTGCTCGCGCCAGGCGTCGCGGGGGTCGTGCTGGAGGAACCACAGCAGGGTCAGCCGGGTTCCGATCCCCTCGACCTGTTTGACGTAGGTCATGCGGTCCAGGGGCAGGGGCGTCGGCGTGAAGATCGTCACCATGGCCGCAGGAGAGCCCGCCAGCCGTCTCGGAAGGTGGTCGTCACGAAGCCACGCGAGCAGGTCCCCGCGCCTGGCGGGGGAGGCGGCGTCGATGACCTGGACGACGAGCCCGGCGTAGGGGTGGTCGAGGGCGTGGATGTCACGCGGGCCCTCATCACCGTCGCGGTAGACGGTCGTCGCGTGGTCCTGGAAGGCCGTGAAGACATGCGTGCGGTCCTGGAAGACGCGGTGGTCGCGGTTGAGGCGCTTGTTGATGCCGACGGTCCACCGCATGTGGTCGGCGTAGCGTCCGGCGGTCATCCAGTAGACGGACATGTAGCACCCGGCCGTCACCGGCTGCGCGACGGCGGAGGTTTCGGGGTAGCGCAGGAGCTGCAGGTCCCGCGTGGCGACCCAGCGACGCCCGGCGTACATCCACGGCATGGCCATCGCGCCGGCGATGAAGTGGTCATCTTCGTACCAGCGATTGTATTCGCGCTCCCGGCCGGGGTGCGGCTCGACCATGGTGATGAGCGCATGCCCGAGGTCGGCTCCGTAAGGGCCGACGGCTGCCAGTTCGGCGTACAGGCGGCTGTGGGCCTCGTCTGCGTGCGTCGTGTCGTCTGCCATGGGTCCGGTTTAGCTGACGGACCATCAGATCGGGAAGGGGGGGGGGGGGGGGGTGCGACCTGGTGGCGCCGTTCGTTCCGACGGTGCCGGGGACGGACACGTACGTCGACCGGCTGCGCTGAGGACCGTCAGGAGGGCCCGGAGGCTTTCCGGTCACAAGCGGAGCCCCCTCGGCAAGGACGGCGAACTGGTCGAGAGGGCTCTTTCACGTGCCGCTTGTGGTGCTTGTGGTGCTTGTGAAGTTGTGGTCGGTGAGTCGGCGGAGGATCAGAAAGATCCTCCCCCTACGCCTTGATCGAAGTGACGAAGGCGTTCCACACCTCGGCCGGGAAGCCCAGGACGGGGCCGTCGGGAATCTTGGAATCCCGCACGGCCATCGCCGCGAGAACCGGTGACTTGATCTCGACGCATGCGCCGTTTCCCGTGGAGTACGAGGACTTGGTCCACGTGTCCGTGGCGCCCTGTCGAATTGCCATTTCTGCTCCGCAGTGCCAGTTGTTGAGTTGCTGTCACCGCGCGACGTGTCCATCGGTGGACCACCGCGGACCACCGCGCGGTTTGCGCCAACCTCATTGCTCGGTCGGTGTGATCGACGCTACTCGCCCATTCCGGCATCCGAGGAGACTATTCACTCGACTGGATGGCATATTCCAGGTGGTCTTCCGGCATGACCCGGAAACGGTGTACTGTGCTGCGCCTTTCGTCCAGGACGGGTTCAGCGCGGCGCAGCGGGGCTCAGCGGGCTTCCGTGCTTTTCAGCGGGCGTACTCCTTCGCGATGTCCGCGATGAACTGACGCGACTGGTCCGGGTTCAGGGCCTGCGCCCTGAGGTGCTCGTACATCACGCTGTACTTCTGGACGTCGTTCGCCTTCTCCAGGTAAAGGTCGCTGGTGACGCCCTCGATGTAGACGACGCTGGAGTCGGCCGCGTCGGGGAACTCCAGGATCGCGTACTGGCCGTTCAGGCCCGGGTGGGCGCCCATCTCGAAGGGGATGACCTGCACGGTGACGTGCGGCAGCTGGGACTGCTCGACGAGGTGCTCCAACTGGTCCCGCATCAGCGAGCGGTTGCCGACCACCCGGCGCAGCGCGGCCTCGTCCATCACCGTCCACAGCCGCAACGGGTTCTCCGGGGCGGTGATGCGGTCCTGCCGGCGCATCCGCACCTGCACACGCTTGTCGATGTCGGCGGCCGCCGTCTCCGGCAGCGCGCCCGCGATCAGCGACTCGGCGTACTGCCGGGTCTGCAACAGGCCGGGGACGACCTGGGGGTCGTACACCCGCAGACTGGCCGCGTCGGTCTCCAGGCCGATGTAGACGCTGTAGGGAATGTCCCCGAAGGAGTGCCACCAGCCCTGCTGGCGGGAGTCCTTGGCCATCTGCATCAGCGAGTCGACGATCCGGTGGTCCTCGACCTCGTAGACCCCGCACAGGTCGCGGACGTCGCGCTGGCTGATGCTGCGCCGCCCGTTCTCCAGCCGGCTGATCTTCGACTGCGACACCAGCAGCCGCTCCGCCACCTCCTCGGCCGTCATGCCCTTGAGCTCGCGGAGCCGGCGCAACTCCTGGCCCAGCCGGCGTCGCCGGACGGTGGGATTGACATTGGACGCCACGGACGTGCACCTCCGGCTGCGTGCTTCGACTAGCCACTTTGCGTATCTGCTGTTGAGCAGACTGCCACCAAGGTGCTTTCTACCGCTGGCGAACCGCGGATATGCGCAGGACGCACGCCAGTTCGCGGCGCGCGCCTGGCAATTGCGCGCGGCCGGGCCGCGATGACGGCCGGGATGACGGCCGCGCGGGGCCGCGGAACCGTGGCGCCGCCGTCCGGGCGGACGGACGGCGCACGGTCCCGCGGCCCCGCGCGAACCAGCGGCTCCCGGACCGGGTCTGGGGACTCAGGTGCGGCTGTGGGGCACGCGAGTGCTGCGGCGGTGCGAGGGGTCGTGCGTGGGTCGTGCTGGGCGGTGCGTGGTTCGTACGGTGGTGCGGTGCGTGTGCCCGGTGAGGGGCCGCGGCTCAGTGCGCCACGACGCGCGCCATGGAACCGTGGCGCGGCTGCATCGGCACACCGCGGGCGGGTTCCGGCGCGGCCCTGACGGGACCGGCTGGCGGCCGGCCGGCCGGGGCCGGGGCCGGGCTGCGGCGCGGCTGGGCGGCCACGCCGTTCTGGACGTCCATCACGGCGTGCGCCACGAGTCCGCCCATGGGGTCGTGCCGGATCAGGTCCCTGAGCCGGGAGCGAGAGGAGCGTCCCTCGTTCCCCGGGTACAGGTGCTTGCCGAGGCCGACCGCGTGGGCCAGTGCGGCGAGCGCCGCGGTCCGCGGGTCCGGCGGCACGCCGGTGCGGATCGCGGAATCCAGCCGGGCTCTGATCTCCCGGCTGATCTCGTTGTCCGTCGCCTGGTAGCGAGTCGTCGGCAGCACCCCGCACATCTGTCCCGGCACGGCGGCGACCATGCCGCACCGCTCCAGATGCGAGAGGTAGACCTGGCGGAGCCCGAGACGCGGCCCGCCGATCCAGTGGACGGCACGCACCGGAGCGCCGCGCCTGCGCAGCAACTCCAACGCGGAGTCCAGTGTTGGATCTCCTGTCGGCCGTGGCACCACCACGGCGATACGATCCCCGTCTGGGGCTATCCGTCCGGCCAGCGCCAGCTCCACTAGCTGTGCTCCGGCCAGACCGAGGTCGAGCGACTGCGGCTGTGCAGTGGTACCCGTGGCCGGGTCCAGTGCCAGCAGCAGAAGCTCCTCCGGAAGTGTTCTGCGGCTCCTGCCCATCCATGCCTCCCCGCGTGGATGAATGACAGGGTGACCCCTCTCACATTGGTCTGTCGAGGGTGCGTGACCTCTTTGTAAGGGAACCGGCAGGTATGTCGTTCTCGTCTACCACGGGGGCCAAGCCCGCACACAGGACACTGGTACATGGTTCGGACAGCGCGTGGGAGCGGTGTTCCGGGCGGCGGTTCACGGTTCGGCAGCAGCACGCGGGGCGTGCGGCAGATGGAGGAGGCATCGGTGGCGGGCGAGTCCCCCGACAGGTCGAAGCAGCGCGAGTCGTCGGCAGAACCGACGTCGGGGAGCGCGGTTCCGGTTCCCGAAGCCAGGTCGGGGGAGCACGCCGAGCGTGACCCGCGGCTGGCCGTCTCCCGCGACAGGGAGACACCGTCCGGGCCTCGCGGCGGCGTGGACACGGCGACCCGGGTGTTCCCGGTACGGGACGTGGCGACAGACGCCGAGGACGCCGTGAACGCCGAGGACGCCGAGGACGAGGACGCCGGGGCGACCGACGGGACCGAGAGGACCGACGAGACCGCGGAGCCGGCCCAGGACGGAGCGGGCTCCCGTGGCGGCGCGGACACGGCGACCCGGGTGTTCTCGGTACCGGCCCGGGACCGTGCCGTGGACGCCGTGGACGCCGTGGAGACCGGGGCGGACGAGGGCGGCGACGACCGCGCCGACGCTGACGCCGAATCCGACGCGGCCGACGGCCGTACGGGAGGCGACGCGGGACTGCTGGCGGCCTGGGTCCGGCCGGGGGGCTCCGGAAGCGCCCAGGACGCCTCAGGCGCCTCGGACGCCTCGGACCGCGCGGAAGACGCCTCCACGGCCCCTGAAGACGCCCCCACGACCGCTGAGGACCGTGCCCAGGCCCCGGAGCCGGAATCCGACGCGAAGGCGGACGCCGACGACGTCACGGATGCCGCCACGGACGCGGACGAGGCGGCGGACGCCGACGCCCGGGACGACGAGTCCGCGGTGACCGACGCTTCCGAGTCCGTCACCGCCGACGACGACGAGCCGGACGGTCCGCAGGCCGACGGCGAAGCACCGGCACCCGCCGATTCCTCCGCCCCCGCCGCCGACGATGCCAAGAACGACGCCAAGAACGGCGGCGAGGGCGAGGGCAAGGCCTCCGCCGAGCCCGTGGACCAGCCGACCGCCGTCTTCAAGCGCCCCAAGTTCCAGGTCGACCAGCCCACCACCATGCTCAAGCTGGGCGGCGCCGCCAAGGCCGCCCCGGCCGGGACCCCGGAGCCCCCCAAGGCCCCCAAGGCCCCCAAGGCCCCCGAGGGCCCGGAGACCCCCCGGCCCAGGGCCCCCCAGGGCGGCGACCCCGAGCGCACCAGCAGGTTCGTCGCGCTCAAACCCCTCGACGACCCCGCGACGAGGAAGCCGTCGTCCCCGGCGGACGCCACCGCGTTCGTCCCCCAGGTCGGCCCCGAGCGCACCACCCAGCAGCCGCTGCCGCCGAAGCCCCCGCTCGACCTGCTCGCGGAGCTGACGAACACCCCGCCGCCCCCGCAGACCCCGGTCCGCACGGTCGTGCGCCGGGTCAAGATCTGGACTCCGCTGGTCCTGCTCCTGGCGATCATCTTTGCGATCGTGCAGGCCGTACGCCCGCTGCCGACGCCCACCCTCACCCTGACCGCCGAGGAGTCGTACACCTTCGACGGAGACAAGGCCGACATCCCCTGGCCGGCCGGCGGTCAGGGCGCGCTCGACGTACAGGGAATCGGATCGTTCGGTTCGTCGGGCCGGCAGAAGCCCGTACCCATTGCGAGCGTCGCCAAGGTCATGACGGCGTACCTGATCCTTCGCGACCATCCGCTCAAGAGCGGTGACGGCGAGAAGATCAAGGTGGACCAGACGGCCGAGGAGCAGGCCACCGCTGACGGCGAGTCGACGGTCGAGGTGAAGGCGAACGACACCATCACCGAGAGGGAGGCCCTGGAGGGCGTACTCCTCGCGTCCGCCAACAACGTCGCGCGCCTCCTGGCCCGCTGGGACGCAGGCTCGGAGAAGGCGTTCGTGAGCAAGATGAACGCCGCCGCCAAGGACCTCGGCATGACCAACACGACGTACACCGACCCGTCCGGCCTGCAGAAGACGACGGTGTCCACGGCCGTGGACCAGGTGAAGCTGGCGAAGGCCGCGATGAAGGAGGCGTCCTTCCGGGAGATCGCCAGGATGATGGAGTACACCGACTACAAGGGCACCAAGCACAGCAACTGGAACCGTCTGGTCGGCTACAACAACGTCATCGGCATCAAGACCGGCACCACCACGGCGGCCGGCGGCAACCTCGTCTTCGCCGCGGTCAAGCAGGTCGGCGGTGAGACCCGGACCATCGTCGGTGCCGTCCTCAGCCAAGGGCCCGGTGGCGCGGACAACACGATCCTCAGCGGCGCTCTCGACGCCGGCGACAAACTGATCAGGGCCGCGCAGGGTGCGCTGAAGTCGGCCACGATCCTGAAGGAGGGAGACGTCGTCGGGTACGTGGACGACGGTCTCGGTGGCCACACGCCGGTCGTCATCACCAAGGACGTCACCGCGGTCGGCTGGTCCGGCCTGAAGGTGAAGCTGTCCTTCGCCGCCGACGACCTGCCGCGCACCGCGAAGGCCGGCACCAAGGTGGGCACGCTCACCGTGGGCGACGGCGGAACGGCCGGCGCGGTCAAGGTCCCGGTCGCCCTGCAGAAGGACCTCGCCGAACCGGGCTTCACGGACAAGCTGACCCGCGTCAGCTGAAACGAGCCGTAGCCGCACGTCCGCGCCCCGTCGGCGCGCGCCCGCCCGGGCGCCTGCCGGCGGGGCGCGTGCTAGCGTCACGAGACGGGGCAGGCCGCCGCCGGCGGGGCGCGGCCGGGAGACCCCCGGGACCGCGGCCGAACGGGCGGGCAACGGCACGCGCCCCGGAACACAGGACGGGACACCACGGGGAGTGCCTTCAGGTGGCCACTGCGGAGCCGACACGCGCCGACGACGCCGATCAGGGACCGGGGACCGGCCCGCGAATACGCGTACCCGCGCCGCGCGCCGACGCGCCCGGTGACGACCGCCGCCAGGACGACACGGGCCGGCTGAAGCGCGCCGTCCTCGTCCTGCGCGAGCATGTCCTGCGTCACCCGGCGCTGTCGTTCACCGCCCTGTCGGGCGTCCTCCACGTCGTCTGGTTCTTCACGTTCGCGAACAGCGGCGGTGATCTGGCGGCGCAGGACGCGTGGGCGGAGTTCGTCGGCCGGCACCCCGACTCGGCGTACAACCTGGCCTGGTACGGCGGCATGCACCCGGTGTCCTACAGCGTGGTCTCGCCGTATCTGATGTCGGTCCTCGGCGTGCGGACGACGATGATGATCGCGGGGACGGTGTCCGCCGGGCTGCTCACGATGATCCTCATCCGCAGCAGGTCCGTCCGCAACCCGCTGTGGGCGTCGCTGGCGGGCGTCTTCGCGTTCCTGTGCAACGCCGCCTCCGGACGCGTGACCTTCGGACTGGGCACGGTGTTCGCGCTGGGCGCGGTCGCCGTCGTGCACTGCTGGCCCCACCGCTGGCGCTACGCGCGTTGGGCGAAGGCCCTGTGCGCGGCGCCGCTGGCCGCCCTGGCCACGATGTCGTCGCCGGTGGCGGGCCTGTTCGTGGGGCTGGTGGCCGTCGCGCTGTTCCTGCAGAAACGCCGCCCCGGCGCGTGGGCGCTCGGCCTGGCCCCCGCCGCCGTGGTGGCCGTGTCGGCGTGGCTGTTCCCCTTCTCCGGAACCCAGCCGATGACCTTCGGCTCGGTCATCCTGCCGCTGGCGTACTCGATCCTCGTCTTCGCCCTGGTCCCCAGGGAGTGGACGACGGTCCGCCTGACGGCCGCGGTGTACGGCCTCGCCGTCGTCGGAGTCTGGCTGGTCAGCTCGCAGATCGGCTCCAACATCACCCGGCTGGCGATGCTGTTCGCGGGCGTGGTGCTGGTGGCGGCCCTGCCCTTCCACGCCCCCCGCTCGCGCACCTGGTACCTGACCGTGCTGGCCGCCTGCGGCTTCGTCTTCTGGATCGGCTTCAAGTCGGTCGACGACGTCGTCCACACCACCCCCACCGCCTCCTGGGCCCGCGAACTGGCCCCGCTGGTGAACGAGCTGCAGAAGGTCGGCGCCGAGAAGGGCCGCGTCGAGGTGGTCCCCGCCCGTTCCCACCGCGAGGCCTCCGCGCTCGCCCCCTACGTCAACCTGGCCCGCGGCTGGAACCGCCAGGCCGACATGGAGCGCAACCCCCTCTTCTACGACGACACCCTCAACTCGGCCAACTACCACGAGTGGCTCCAGCGCTGGGCCGTCCACTTCGTCGTCCTGCCCAAGGACGAGCCCGACGGCGACGGCGGCGAACGCGAGCGCGAACTCGTCCAGCGGGGCATGCCGTACCTGAAGCAGATCTGGGGCGACGCCAACTGGCAGCTGTTCCGCGTCACCGACCCCACCCCGCTCGCCGACCCGCCCGCCACCGTCGACCGCGCCGACCAGGGCGAGCTGACCATCGAGGTCGAGCAGCCCGGCCGGGTCCTCATCCGCGTCCCCTACTCCCCGTGGCTCGGCCTGGTCGACGCCGAAGGCAAGGGCGTCAAGCCCCCGCAGGAGACGGACGCCTCCAAACACCGCGCCGACGGCACGCCGAAGACGTACGACAATGTCAACGGCTGCCTGATGCAGACCGAGGAGGACGACAAGGGCGACAAGTGGACGATCCTGGTCGCCCCGAAGGCCGGCACCTACCGGCTGGGCGCCCCCTACCAGCTGCCGCGGGGGACGCCCTGCCCGGACGAACTCAAGTGAGGGCCGCGGACTCGTGAGGAGTCAGGGCCCGGACTCGTGAGGAGTGAGGGCCCCGGACTCGTGAAAAATCAGGCCCCGGACTGGTGAGGAGTCAGGGCCGCGGGCCTCACCGCACCGGGAACGCCACGTCGCACACCGGGTCCTGGGGTCCCGCGGCGGCCCAGTCCGCGAAGTACACCTCGCGGCTGGGACCGGCCTGCTCCAGCCCCCGCCCGGCGATCCACTGTTCCACCGCCTCGAACGCGGCGAGGATCTGCGGATACGCCACCTGGGCCTTCACGAGGCGGGTGTACGCCATCCGCCGGGCCGGCTCCACGCGCACCCGTGTCTGCCAGGCCCGCCCGTGCGCCTCGGCCCACGCCCGCGCCGCCGCCTCGTCGGCGACCGGCACGCAGGACTCGACCGGGCCGTCGCTCTCCGTCGACACCTCCGCGTGGAACAGCACGAACGGCGCCCCCGTCACGCCACCGCACTCCCGCGCCGCCGCCTCCAGCCGCCCCAGCGACGCGCCGATCCACGTCGGCAGCTCGTCCGCCAGCGTGTGCCGCGTCTCGGTGATCACCACCTGCTGGGGCAGTTCCACCGTCTCGACCTCGAACTTCCCGTACATCTCGGAGCTCCTCCCCGACAGTCGTCCACGGAGGTACTCGGCGAGCGTGCGCTGCGCGGCGATCCGCGTCTCGACGCCGGCCCAGTAGGAGGCGAGCAGCTCGCCCGCCCGCTCCCCGTCGGCCGCGATCACCTCGGCGATCCGGGCGAGCGGCATGTCCAGCTGCCGCAGCAGCGCCACCAGCCGGGCGCGTTCCGCCTGGCCGGCGCGGTAGTAGCGGTAGCCGCTGGCCTCGTCGACGTGCGCGGGCGTCAGCAGCCCGAGCCGGTCGTACAGCCGCAGCGCCTTCGCCGACAGCCGGGCCCGCGCCGCGAACGCGCCGATGGTGAGCAGCGGGCCGCCGTCGTCCACCTGAGCTTCGGCCTCGGACTCCGACCGGGCATCCACCTGAGCGTCCTCCGTCACCGGGCGGTCCGTCCCGCCCGGTGACCGAGACGCTCGGCCCTGCCCCAGGGACAAGGTCAACCGGCCAGCTGGGCCTCGATCGCCGTGACGACCTCCGCCGCGTCCGGCTCGGTGCGCGGCGAGAAGCGGGCGACGACCTCGCCGTCCCGGCCGATCAGGAACTTCTCGAAGTTCCAGCGGATGTCGCCGGTGTGCCCCTCGGCGTCGGCGAAGCCGACCAGGCGGTCGTACAGCGCGTGCCGGCCCTCGCCGTTGACCTCGACCTTCTCCGTCATCGGGAAGGTCACGCCGTAGGTGGCGGAGCAGAACTCGGCGATCTCGTCGGCGCTGCCGGGCTCCTGGCCCATGAACTGGTTGCACGGCACGCCGAGGACGGTGAAGCCCTGGCCGGCGTAGCGCTCGTGGAGGCGCTCCAGCCCGCCGTACTGCGGGGTCAGCCCGCACTTGGAGGCCACGTTCACGACGAGCACCACCTGGCCCTTGTACCGGGACAGGTCCGCGCTGCCGCCCTGGAGGGCGCCGATCTCCACGTCGAGGGGAGCGGCGCCGTTGCTGTCTGCAGTCGTCATGAGGGGAGCCTAACCTCAGTCCGCCTCGGCCCGCCTCGGCCCGGCCCGCCTCGGCCCGGCTCGGCCCGGCCCGCCTCGGCCCGGCTCGGCCCGGCCCGGCTCGGCCCGGCTCGGCCCGGCTCGGCCCGGCCCGGCTCGGCCCGGCTCGGCTCGGCCCGGCTCGGCCCGGCTCGGCCCGGCCCGGCTCGGCCCGGCTCGGCCCGGCCCGGCTCGGCCCGGCTCGGCCCGGCTCGGCCCGGCTCGGCCCGGCTCGGCCCGGCTCGGCCCGGCTCGGCTCGGCCCGGCTCGGCCCGGCTCGGCCCGGCTCGGCCCGGCTCGGCCCGGCTCGGCCCGGCCCGGCTCGGCCCGGCCCGGCTCGGCCCGGCCCGGCCCGGCCCGGCCCGGCTCGGCCCGCCTCGGCCCGGCCCGGCTCGGCCCGGCCCGGCCGGCAGATCCGCCGGACAGGCCCTGCGACGCTCGCGGTCACACGGGGTCCTCGACGAGGTCGGCCGGGCCGACGGTGGCGGGGGAGGCGTG